>JAGOJI010000008.1 GCA_017995195.1 Cloacibacterium sp. | reverse complement strand
CTAGCGCCGATGGTACTGCTAACGCGGGAGAGTAGGTCGCCGCCAGTTTTTTTTAAGCCTCATTCAGTAATCTGAATGAGGCTTTTTTTATTGTATCAGCTAAAAAGTATGGAGATTGAAGGAAATGTTTTAGCACTTTGTTTGTTTATCTTAAATAGATATAAATATCTTGCGATTAAATAATCGTATCCCAACTGAGGTTAGGGGCTAAGTATACCTTTATAAACGATACTAATTCAAAAATTCAAGAAAAGGCTTATAACTTACGACTTTACACAATACGAAAAACTTAAATATTCTCTAATGCCTGAGATATATCTGCGATAATATCGTTGTGATTTTCTATACCTATGGATAGCCTAATGAGTTTGTCGGTAATTTGCATTTGATCGGCTAAATCTTTAGGAATACTGCTGTGGGTCATTGTTTTGGGATGTTCTGCTAAGGATTCAGTTCCACCAAGACTTACGGCTAATTTTATTAGTTGAAGTTTGTTAAGGAAGCTAAAAGCTTCTTTTTCTCCGCCCTTAATATCAAAGGCTATCATAGCACCTGTGCTGGAATATTGCTTTTGAAAGACTTCGTATTCTTTGTCCTTAGGTGTAAGATTTCCCAAAAAGTAAGTACGCTCTACTTTGGGGTGAGACTGAAGAAATTGATTTACTTTTTTCGCATTTTCTGCGGCGGCTTCCATTCTTATTTTAAGTGTTTCTAAACTTCTTAGCATGAGCCATGCGGTAAAAGGAGAGAGCATATTGCCAAGAAAGGTTCTTTGTGCTTTAATTCGTTGTATAAGTGCTTTATTGGCACATACAGCACCTGCAATTAAATCGCTGTGCCCTCCAATATATTTGGTGGCGGAATAGAGCGAAATATCCGCTCCATGTGCTAATGGATGTTGCCACAAAGGTCCCATATAGGTATTGTCTGCTGCTACGATGATTTCTTTTTCGGTGGAGAACTGAGAAGCAATTTTTTTACAAGCGGCAATATCAATAAGAGCATTGGTAGGGTTAGCGGGTGTTTCTATAAAAATCATACTGAGCCGATTGGCTTTTCCTGAATCTTTTATTTTTTGAGCTAAATCTGTTTGTTCTTCTCCGGGTCGGAAGGCTAATATATCAATCCCGATACTGGGTAGATAAGAGGTAATAAAATGATCTGTACCTCCATACAGAGGTTCACTGTAGACCAATAAGTCACCCGGTTTTAGAAATTCTAAGAAAACAGTAGATATTGCTGCCATACCACTGATGAAAGTAGCACAATCGTCGGCTTGATCCCATACCGCTAATCGGTTTTCTAAGATTTCGAGATTAGGATTGTTTAATCGAGAATAGATGAGCCCCATTTGTTCGTCAGGATTTCCTTCTCTTAGTCCATAAGCCAGCTCGAAAAAGGCCTTGCCTTCTTCTGCGTTTTTAAAAACAAAGGTAGATGTTTGAAATATAGGACATTTAATTGCTCCTTCGGAAAGATGAGGTTGGTAGCCTAAACTCATCATCAGAGATTCTGGTTGTAATTTACTGTAATCCATATAGAATATATTATATGGACTAAATTTAGTTATTTTATTGAATTAAACAGCAAATTAATTATGAAAAACAACTATACTTGATATAATTTTTGTGATTTGCTTAAAATGTCAGAAGCTGCCAGAAAGAGAAGTAAACCTTTTAAAACTAAAATATAAGAGGTGATGGAAAGGAGTTTTATAAGATTGCGGGCTACTACAGCCAAGAGTTGAGAGGGAGCGAATGCTACTATTCTTTAGGTACTTTCTGAAAATGTTCAACTCCGCATCTTGCAGAACAGATGTTAGCGGTAGTTACTATTATTCATAAAATTTAGTGCTAATTTTGTTTTCTCGTGAAAACTCTATTGCCATTTTGTCGGGATAAATATGTATTGTTTTCCTTTCTATAGATTCAATAATATTTTTTGCGACTTCCAAAGGTTCTGCTTTTTCATAAATGATTTTTTCGGGAACCATTTTCGTATCTACATATCCCATATAGACCCCACATACAAGAATATTTTCATTCTTTAAACTTTCTCTTAAAGATTCTGTTAATGCATGGCAGGCAAATTTTGTTGCACAATAAGTGGCTATTCTATTCACTATGGCTAAACTTGCTAATGATAAAACATTTACTATTTTTCCTTCTTCAGATTTTTTGATGATAGGTAAAAATGCGTTAATCATTTTTATCATTCCGAAATAGTTGACTTCCATCTCTTTTCTTGCGAAAACCTCACTGTTTTCATCTACAAAAGATTTTTTTAGTTCAATTCCTGCATTGTTAATCAATAGAGTCACATCATTTGCAATATTTGCACAGTTTATTACATCTTCATCCGAAGTAATGTCCAATTTGATTGGTTCAATAACATGTGGTGCTAATTTTTGAATTTCTTGCAGTTTTTCAAAATTTAATCCGGTTGCATAAATTTTATCTACACCAAACTCTAAATAGTTTTGAATTAATGCTAAACCTATACCTCCATCTGCACCTGTTATTAAAATTTTTTCTTTTATCATTACCTTAAATGATTATTTGGTTTTGATAATCTCCTCCTGCAAGATTTTTCCTAAACCGTTGTTTGTAGTTTGGCAATTACATCGATTCCACCTTTGGTTTTGTCTCCTATTTTGCATAGAATTTCGGTGTCTAATGGAAGGAAAATATCCATTCGAGAACCAAATTTAATGAATCCAAACTCATGTCCTGCCTTAGCTTGGTCTCCTTCCTTGCTATAGAAAACAATCCTTCGGGCTACGTAGCCTGCTATTTGTCGGAAAAGGACTTTCTGGTGTGTAAAACTTTCTACTGCTACACTGGTTCTCTCGTTTTCTGTAGAAGATTTTTCGTGCCAAGCCACCAAATATTTTCCCTGATGGTATTTGTTGTAAATGACCTTTCCTGAAACGGGATATCTGCAAATATGCACATTGAGTGGCGACATAAATATAGAAACTTGAAGACATTTTTCTTTCAAAAATTCATCTTCAAAAACTTCTTTTATCATCACTACTTTTCCGTCTACCGGTGCAATTACATTTTCTATATGATCTAAAACATTTCGGTAAGGAACTCGGAAAAACCACAAAATAAGTCCGAAAATAATTAACAAAGGAATCAGGATAAAGAGGGCATAGATTTTTAGAAAATAAATGGCTGTAAATCCTATGATTGCTAATGCGATAGAGGCAACTAATATGGTTCCGCTTCCTTCCTTGTGAAGTTTCATATGTAGATATTTATTTGTTTATTTAATTTAAATGAAAAACGAATGTTTGTTTTAAATTAAATACCTGTTCAATATTAAGTTAGTTTTGATAAAATCTAAAATTAGAATGGCAAAAGTAGTTAAAAAAGTTGATTTACAATAAAATATAAATATACAACAGGAGCACAGATGATGAAGCTATCCAACCTATCCAATACGCCTCCGTGTCCGGGAATAATGTTTCCACTATCTTTAACTCCAAAAGTCCGTTTGAGTTGGCTTTCTACCAAATCGCCTAAAGGAGCAAAAATAGAAACCAAAAAACCTATTAGCATCCAATTTCCTCTCATTTCAGGCATTTTTTGTTCGATAAAGTATCCTAAAATAAGGGTGAAAATAACACCTCCCGCAAAACCTTCCCATGTTTTTTTTGGACTTATTTTGGGAGCCATTTTATGTTTTCCGAATAATCTTCCTGCAAAATAGGCAAAACTATCGCTACTCCAAATTAATACGAAAAGCATAAAAACTTCCCACCCAAACGAATATTCCTGAGTAAAATCGTGTGAAGGTAAACCCAATGCAAACGAAAAAGGAAGTATAGCATAAATAATGGTGAAAATAAGTTTACCATTGTCAAAATACAACTCGTGGGGAAACTTGAACAAAGTAAGAGCTGCAATGCCTATTAACCCAATCCCCAGAATTTCGGAAATGTTGAGATGGAAGAAAAAACCATGGTGAAAAAACCTGATGCCAAAACGGTAGAATACAAATGCACCTATAGGCACAACCAGCCATTTCCAGTATCCGTCTCCAAATTTCATTATTTTCACACATTCCCACGCTCCAACTGTTGCGAAAAAAGCAATCAGCCCGAAGTATAAAATTTCTTGTTTGATGCTGACTCCTGTAAACTGATGAATATAGTAAGAGCCAAAATAAGTGGTACAAAGAAAAATAACCAATCCGTATACAGCACCCGAAACGAGTCTTTGTATTAAATTTTTATCCAAAATATATGATTTATTTAAACAAAACAAAGGCGGTTTGCCTTTCTTAATCTTCGAGCAAAAGTAAGAAAAGTTTTGTATTTACCTTATTTGGGGTGTCCAATTTTGATTTTCCGCCACTTATAGAAGTAAGGTTACGTACGTTTTCTCTTCTTTTAATGTGCATCATGGCTTCGCTGAGATTCGCCACAATCTGAGAAACGGTAGCCATTACAATAATTTTTTCGGGCAAACGAGAAGAGTTATAATGTTGAATATTGTGATGCGAAAGCATAATTCTGCCATCGTAAGCAATAAGATATTCACAAGTGAGGAAGGCTGCATCATTATTGATGTCTAATCCGTGAGTGAAGTGGGTTTTGGTAACAGCCAAGAATTTTTTCAAGTCTTCATCGCAACAGAAGACCGATTTTATGCCTTCTACTTTGATAATCTGATTGAGCGTTTTCAGAGCTTCGGCGTCATCTGCACAGTAATTGAAAATGCCACCTGATATGGTAAAAAGTTGAGCAAATTTGTAGTCGAGATCCGTATTTTTCAATCGGTCTCCATATTCCAGCATTCCTTGCTCTTGCTCTTTTTCCTCCTCTTTGTTAAGAATTTTATCTAAAAATTTTTTGAACAGGCTCAATTCAATTTCTATTTTATTATTCAGTAGGAACAAAGTTAATAAATAAATTCAGAAAATACCTACAACACAAGCAGATAAAAGAAAAAAGTTCTCAAAATTTTATCAAAACAAAATAATGAGAACTTTTTAGTTTGTTATAAAAAGTCTACACTAGACTTCTGTATTGGTTGTGTTTTCGGGGGTTGTGGCTTCTTCTGTTCCCGATTGTTGCTCTGCAATTACCTCCTCAGAGCTGCTTACAGGTTGCTCGGTGAGTTCCGGATCCCACGCTCTTTTGCCGAAAATAAGTTCTAAATCTTCTCGGAAAATAACCTCCTTATCCAAGAGTTTTTGGGCTAAAGCATCTAACTTGTCTCGATTGTCATTCAGTATCTGAATAGCTCTTTGGTATTGAGTTTCTATAATATTCGAGATTTCTTCATCAATTACTTTTGCCGTTTGTTCGGAATAGGGTTTCCCGAAACTGTATTCGGATTGTCCTGAGCTATCGTAATAGGATATGTTTCCTACTTTTTCATTCAAACCGTAAATGGTTACCATGGCTTGTGCTTGTTTGGTAACTCTTTCCAGATCAGATAGGGCTCCGGTAGATATATTCCCAAAAACAACTTGCTCGGCTGCTCGCCCGCCCAATGTGGCACATATTTCGTCCTGCATTTGTTCGGTTGTGGTAAGTTGTCTTTCTTCCGGCAAATACCATGCAGCACCTAAAGAACGTCCTCTCGGTACAATAGTTACTTTGAGTAGTGGTGCGGCGTGTTCTACCAACCAACTGATGGTAGCGTGTCCCGCTTCGTGGAATGCAACTCTTCTTTTTTCCGAAGGTTTTATGGCTTTATTTTTCTTTTCCAATCCTCCAATAATTCTGTCTACAGCATCTAAGAAGTCTTGCTTGTTTACACTCTCGTGTCCGTTTCTTGCGGCTACCAAAGCTGCCTCGTTGCAAACATTGGCAATGTCGGCACCACTAAACCCGGGGGTTTGTTTTGCCAAGAAATCTACATCTACAGTGTCGTCTAATTTTATTTTTTGAAGATGAACTCCAAATATCTGTTTTCTCTCGTGGAGTTCCGGCAAGTCTACGTAGATAGAGCGGTCGAATCTTCCGGCACGCATCAGTGCTTTATCCAAAATATCGGCACGGTTGGTTGCAGCCATTACAATAACATTGGTATCTGTTCCGAATCCGTCCATTTCGGTTAAAAGTTGGTTGAGGGTGTTTTCTCTTTCGTCGTTTCCTCCTGAGAAGTTTCCTTTGCCTCTTGCTCTACCAATGGCATCAATTTCGTCGATGAAAATGATGGCAGGAGATTTTGCTTTGGCTTGGGCAAATAAATCTCGCACTCTGGAAGCTCCTACTCCTACAAACATTTCTACAAAATCGGAGCCCGAAAGTGAGAAAAAAGGAACTTTTGCTTCGCCGGCAACGGCTTTGGCAAGTAAGGTTTTACCGGTTCCCGGAGGTCCTACCAATAGAACTCCTTTGGGGATTTTACCTCCCAGTTTGGTGTATTTTTCAGAATTTTTTAAGAAATCTACTACTTCTTGTACTTCTTCTTTTGCCCCTTCTAATCCTGCAACATCTTTGAACGTAACCGGAGCATTGTCTTTCTCGTTAAATAATTTGGCTCTGGATCTTCCGATATTAAATATCTGCCCACCGGGACCACCTGCTCCGCCCGCCATTCTTCTGAATAAGACGAAGTAGAATAAAAGCATAATTCCTAACCACATTACAGCTTGTAGAACCAAACTCTTCATAGAGGAGCCGGAGTCTCCAAAATCCATACTGGTTTTTACTTCGGGGTGCATTTTTTTAACCTCCGAGAATCTTTCCTGAAAGTATTTTAAATCTCCGTAGGTAAGACTATAATCTGCTAAGGGCTGTTGGAATCCCAAAAGAGGTTCTTCTTTTGGTTTGTTTTTAGAAATTTCGGTTCTTGCTTCCGGGGTTAATAAAATATCGGCTTTGTCGTTGTCTTTGTACACCATAATCTCCTGTACCTTGCCTTGTCTCATTAGGTTGAAGAAAGCATCTTCATCAATAGATTTTGTACTGGGAGTGCCAAACATTGGGTAAAATAGCATAACCAATGCGGCTATTATGACCAGATAAAACCAATTAAATCCTCCTTTATTATTCATGTTCTTTTTTGTATTATAAGTGATGATTGATGGCTGATGAAGGTTGATTGTGTAGATTGTCCTCCATCTGTCAATTTTTTATTCTTCTATTGCTGTTATTTTGGCATCGCCCCATAGTTCTTCGATGTCATAATATTCCCTAATGTGTTTTTGGAAAATATGTACGACTACCGAAACATAGTCTACCAAAACCCACATGGCATTTTCGGCACCTTCTACGTGCCAAGGACGCTCCTGAAGATCGTTTCTTACTTTTTTCTCTAAGTTTCCTGCAATGGCGTTGACCTGGGTATTGGAGTTTGCACTACAAATAATGAAGTAGTCTGCTACGCTGTTTTCGATATGGGAAAGGTCTAAGATTTTGATGTCTTCGCCTTTAGTATCTTGTATCGCTTCTACGATTTTGTTTATTAATGATTGTTTTTCTGTATTTTTACTCATTCAAAAAAATATATGTTATTATGCAAATTTATTGTTTTTTATTCATTAAATAGGATATTTCATCAATATAAGTGTCTTAAAATTTTCATAAAATGTCTTTACTGATTTATCTCCCCGAATGTTCTTCAACCAACGACGAAATCCTTCATTTTCTTCCTATGCCATCAAATCAGGATACGATTAGCGTTTACACCTTTAATCAAACCAAAGGAAGAGGGCAGTATGGAAATGTATGGGAAAATTTCCCCGACCAAAACTTGGCTTTTTCAATGGCTGTTAAGGCCTTCAAGATTCCGATTTCGGATAGTATATTCAATTTCCGTACCGCTAATATTTTGCGTGATTTTATTGCCAAATTGACCCAAACCGAAGTACAGGTAAAATGGCCCAACGATATTATTCTGAATAACAAGAAAGTTTCGGGAATGTTAATCGAAAAAAAAACTGCCGAAAATGAATCGTATTATATTATAGGAATAGGCGTAAATATTTTGCAAACCAATTTTGAGCATTTGCCTAAAGCGGGCTCTATACTTACCCAAACCAAACGAAATTTTGATCTCAAAGAATGGGCAGAAGCTATGCAGCAATATTTTGAAACACATTTGTTTCATGAAAATAAAGAAGAAGAGATTTTGTCGGAATACAATCAACATTTATTTAGAAAAGAGATGATTTCGGTTTTTGAAATAAAAGGTGTACGCCAAAATGGCATAATAAAAAAGGTGACACCCGATGGTCGCTTATGGATTGATTTGGAAAATGATGGATTGGATTCGTTTTATCATAAAGAAATTGAACTGCTTTATTGACTGTCTTTGATGTAAACATAATCTTATGACAAAATTAGTTTTAATAATATCCTTGTTGCTTTGCGGGTTTTTTCGGGCACAAATTCAAGACAGTTTGAAGGTACAAGAGGAGTCGAACTCTCTTTATAACGGATATTTGGAGAAATCGATTCGCCAAAAAAGAACGGCTAAAATATTGAGTTATACTTCAGGTGGTTTGATTGTAAGTGGTATAGTTGTAGGAAATATTATAAGCCATAATGAGAGAAAGGGTTTGATAGACGGGTTGGAAGAAGTTATTATAGGAGGAGGTATTGTTGTGGTAGGCATTTTAACAGGATTGGTTTCTGTTCCTTTTTGGGTGGCTTCTTCTAAAAATGCGGAACGTGCAGAAAAATTGAAAAATAAAATATCGTTTTATCCTATACTCCAAAGAAACTCATTTGATCAAAAAAAATATGCAGGAATTGGGTTCTGTGTAGTCTTTTAGACCATTTTTTTTTACTGGTTTGCCCTTTTTATATAAAGATATCCTGCCAGAGGTCCAAATACAATATTGGGGAGCCACATGGCTAAAAGCGGATGTATAGTTCTGTTGGCAGAAACAACTTTAAGCACCTCGAAGGAAAAAATGAATGCAAAAGCCAAAGCGATGCCCAGTGCCAAATTGAGTCCCAAACCACCTCTTTTCTTTTGAGAAGAAAGCGATAGTGCCAAAAAAGTTAATATAATAATGGAAATAGGCATAGAAGTTCTTTGGTACAGCTCGTTGAGGTAAGTATTGAGGTCGCCGTTTCCTTTGTTTTTCTCCCGATTGATGAATTTGATGAGTTCCGGCGTTGTTTTGTTCTCTGCCTGTAAATCGTTAGGGAAAAGTTCCTCGGGGTGTAATTTAAAATCCTGAATTTTCTTATCGCCATGTCCCAAAATTTCTGTATCATTTTTTCCTGCGGTTCTCTCGGTGTAGTTGTTCACTACGAAATGATTCGCTTTTTCGTCCCAAGAAACCTCCGATGCCAGTAGTTGATACACCAGTTTTCGGTTTTTATCAAATTTTTGGTACATATAGCCGGATCCTCTTTTGTTTTGCCTGTTGTAGCTGTTGATAAAGAGGTATTCCGTAGGAGAAAGTTGTGTAGAAATAGGAGTGTTGGCAATATATTTTTCTTTGTTCGAACTTGACATGGTGTAGATAATAAGTTCATTTTTTTTGATGTTCGACCAAGGTAAAATAAAATGATTCACTGTTAGTGCTACCATTGCTAAAAATAAAGCAGCATAGAGATAAGGTTTGGCAAAACGATGAAAACTTGCTCCACTGCTTATGTAGGCTACAATTTCGGTGTTGTTGGCAATACGAGAAGTGAAGAAGATCACCGAAATAAACACCAGAATAGACATGAAGGTAATAAGCAAGCTCAGCATCCAATAAGGGTAGAAGTGCAAAAGAAAATAGCCTACCGTATATCCGTTGCTCTCAATTCTCGGAGTTTTAGATTGCACATCAATCACCACCACAATTATGCTCAGCAACAGCAACATGAAACCTAAGGTGCCTATGTATTTTTTGATGATATATCGGTCTAATATTTTCATTGTTTAGTCGTTTGACTGAGGCTTTTCGTGATGATTTTGATTAAAAAAAACTACAACCTTTGTCTAAGTTGTGGAATAATTTGCTCTTTCCACTCATAGAAATCTCCTGCTACAATATGCTCTCTGGCAACTTTTACTAAATCCAAATAAAAAGCCAGATTGTGAATAGATGCAATTTGCTTTCCTAAATATTCTTTTGCTACAAACAAATGCCTTACATAAGCTTTGGAGTACTCTTGGTCTACAAAACTTGTGCCCCACTCGTCTAACGGTGAAAAATCATTTTTCCATTTTTCGTTTTTCATGTTCATTACACCATTCCATGTAAAGAGCATTGCGTTTCGGGCGTTTCGCGTAGGCATTACACAGTCCATCATGTCAATTCCCAATCCTATACTTTCCAAAATGTTCCAAGGTGTGCCTACGCCCATCAAATATCTTGGTTTTTCTTTAGGGAGAATATCGGTAACAATGTCGGTAATTCGGTACATTTCTTCTTCGGGTTCTCCTACACTAAGTCCACCGATGGCATTTCCCGAGCAATTAGTTTCTGCGATGGCTTCTGCCGATATTTTTCTTAAATCGGCATATGTAGAACCTTGTACAATAGGGAAAAGATGTTGCTTGTGTTGGTAAAGTTCCGGATGCTCATTGCAATAGTCGATACACCTTTTTAGCCAACGATGCGTAAGTTCCATCGAAAGTTTTGCCTGATTGTATTCGCAAGGATAAGGCGTGCACTCATCGAACGCCATAAAAATATCGGCACCTATCTGCCTTTGGATCTCCATGGATTTCTCGGGCGAAATAAACAGGGCACTTCCGTCGATATGCGATTTGAATTTTACACCTTCTTCGCTCATTTTTCTGCTGGAAGAAAGGGAAAACACCTGATAGCCGCCACTATCTGTAAGAATGGGTAAATCCCAATTCATAAAGGAATGAAGCCCGCCTGCTTGTTGCATGATTTCCATACCGGGACGCAGATAGAGGTGGTAGGTATTTCCTAAAATAATCTGTGCTTTTATGTCTTCTTTTAGTTCTCTTTGGTGTACTGTTTTTACACTGGCAACCGTTCCTACAGGCATAAAAATAGGGGTTTGTATTTTGCCGTGGTCGGTCGTTATAACTCCTGCACGGGCTTTTTGATCGGTGTTTTTTTCTATTTCAAAAAAGTGAGACATCATATTATTTTTCGGTTGCCCGTTGGGCATTTTCTTTTTTCTTTTTTTCTAAAAAATCTTTCATTTTTGGGTCTTTCTCCAAAATAATTTTTTGGGCCCTGTCGTATATGTCATCTAACGAAGAAGGGCTCGAAAGGTAGTATGTGTAACTGTTTTTAAAATCCGAACCCTTGATGTTGTGTTTTTTTAAAACAAAACGGGTGGAGTTTTCCAAATCTATATTGGGACTAATCACATAAGATTGGTCGTAAATAGCAAAATCTGCAATAATTTCCGCCATTTTATCTTTATTCAAAAGATTTTCAGGCTCGTCGACAGGTTTGCTGCACGAGATAAAGACCAATATGAGAATACCAATAATGAATTTCAAACGTATCATTTTTATTTTAAACAACTTCCGTACTGGTTACAATTTTCCCAATAGTGATTTCAACTTGAGTTCAATAACTCCAAAAACGGCTTCTTTAATGATTCCGCCGTTCATTTTAGACTCGCCTCGTGTTCTGTCGGTGAATATAATAGGAACTTCTACAATTTTCAGACCTTTTTTGAAAGCCCGATATTTCATTTCTACCTGAAAACCGTAGCCTTTGAGTTTTATTTTGTCTAACCCTATGCTTTCTAATGCTTTTTTGGAGAAGCATACAAAGCCTGCTGTGGTGTCGTGCACAGGAATTCCTAATATAAAACGAACATACTTCGAGGCGAAGTAAGACAACAAAACCCTGCTCATAGGCCAGTTAACTACGTTTACACCTTTGCAGTAACGCGAACCAATGGACATGTCTGCTTGCAGACATGCGTTGAATAATTTTTGTAAATCGTTTGGGTTGTGCGAAAAATCGGCATCCATTTCGAAAATGTAGTCGTATTGGTTTTGCAATGCCCATTTAAAACCGTGGATATATGCCTTTCCCAGCCCGTCTTTTGTTTTTCTTATAGAGAGATGGAGGTGGTGCGGAAACTCGTGTTGCATTTGTTTTACGATTTCAGCAGTTCCATCGGGCGAGGAGTCATCTACCACCAATATGTGAAAGTTCTGTTCCATAGAAAGAACAGCCGATATAATGCTTCGGATATTTTCTTTTTCGTTGTAGGTAGGTATGATGACGAGTTTCTTCATTGTAAAATCAATGGGCAAAGATAATCTTTTTTGAATCTTGAATCTTTAAATTTTCGATTTGGAAGGTTAAAAAACCTTATTTTTGCGAAAAAACTATTTGTGATAAGAATTGTCGAAAATAATGACTGGGTTATCTTTGCCTTGATGGGAGTGGGTTTAGTGTACCTCATTATGTTCAAAACTTTGCAAAGGAACATTTCTTTGTCGGAATTTGTAATTCAGAGTTATTCGGAAGCGGCTAATGTATTCTTGAGTTGGCTCATTATTAGTGTGGCATATTGTATTACATTTTCTGTTCTTTTTTCTCAGTATATTCCCGTGGTGCCTCGTTTTGTGACAGAATATTTGTCTTTTGGGGGCTATACCTTCAATAAAATGGGATTTATGCTCGTGGTGCTATTGTTGTATTATGGAGTAAGGTTTTTGTTGACGTATTTGTTTTTTGCAAGTATTGGCAGTTTCAAAAAAATGCAGGATTTTGGATTTGCGGCACAGAAGTTTTATTTTGTTCTATCCCTGATTTTAATCATCTTATCTTTAGCTCATTATTATTTTTACATCAATAGGCTAGCTATTTTCAATTATTATTTGATTTTGGTGACTTTTCTTGCTGTTTTCAAAATGTTTTACTATGCTTTCCATCGTCAGCAGCCTTTGCCGGAAGATTGGTATTATAAAATTTTGTATATTTGCACATTCCAAATTTTGCCGGCTCTGGCACTTTGGAAATTTTTATTTATATAAATATTAGCAAAGAAAATAGTGATGAAAATCAAATCTATATTGGTGTCGCAACCTGCTCCGAATAGTGAATCTTCGCCATATTTGGAAATCGCCAAAAAGGAAAAGGTGAAAATTGAGTTTCGTCAATTTATTCAGGTTCAGGGAGTGGACGCAAAGGAGTTCAGAACGCAGAAGATTGATCTTGCACAGTTTACGGGGATTATTTTTACGAGTAAAAATGCTATTGACCACTACTTTAGGTTGACCGAAGAAATGAGGTTTCAGGTTCCGGACAGTATGCGGTATATTTGCCAGTCGGAAGCGGTAGCCAACTATCTTCAGAAGCATATTGTTTACCGTAAGAGAAAAATAAGTTTCGGCGAGAAAACAATGACTGATTTATTGCCTTTGTTCAAGAAGTATCCATCAGAACGATATCTTTTACCTTGCTCCGATGTTATGGGGGAAGATGTTCCAAGAGTACTCGATCAGGCGGGTATAGAATGGTCTAAAGCGATAATGTACAAAACCGTTTGTAGTGATTTGTCCGACATAAAAATTGAAGATTATGATATGTTGGTGTTTTTTAGTCCACAAGGAATAAAATCCTTATTCAAAAATTTTGAAGGATTTAAGCAAGAAGATACCAAAATTGCAGTCTTTGGTTTAGGTACTCAGCAAGCAGCAGAAGAAGCAGGCTTGAGGGTAGATGTTATGGCTCCTACAAAGGATATCCCTTCTATGACTATGGCAGTAGAAAAATTTGTGAGAGCAAGCAATAAGTAACTAAATAATTAGAACTAAAATTAGAATATAAACCATCAATCCGGGATTGGTGGTTTTTTTGTCAGAAAAAATAACAGAATGAGGATGAAAAAAAATCTACTGCTTTTTTTATTGATGCAGTTTTTTGTAGTGAAAGCACAAAAATCGGTGTCTCATCAGGAATTGTATTGGCTGAGATATTACAATCAGATTTCATTCAATAAAAAATGGGTATGGCACAATGAAGTAGAAAACAGAAGGTTTTTTAAGAACAATAGTCAGCATCAGTTGGTTACTCATACCCACTTGCACTATAAAGCCTTTCCTAATCTGGATATGGCTCTTGGACTCACGTATTTTTTGCAAAGTCCACAAGACCCCAACTCAACTTCATCATTTATAGTTCCTGAAATAAGACCATTTCAGGAAATTGCCTATACCAATTCTTTTACCAAGAGGTTTGCCCTTCAGCAGAGGATTCGGGTAGAAGAGCGGTATATTCATAAAAACGATGGTAAAATATTGCAAGATGGGTATAATTTTAACTTTAGATTCAGGTATAGGCTTCAGGCGAGTTTTAAATTGAGAAAAGATGATCGGAATCCTCAAACCATTGTGAAGATAGGAGATGAATTAATGATAAATGGAGGAGAAAGCGTTGTGTATAATCAGTTCGATCAAAACAGATTTTATGCAGCTTTGGAGCAGGAAATCAACAAAAATGTTTCAATAGAGCTGAGTTATATCAATTGGTACCAACAAAGATCGGCAGGTAATCAGTTTTTCGATCGCGATATTGTCCGTCTTACTTTATATCACAAAATTAATCTTGATTAGGATTAAATATACATAACGCCTATGCCAAAATGAAATTTTGGCAATAATTAATAATTGAAACCCGAAACCTTTCAAGGTTAGGAAGAAAATAAACAATAAGCAAATGAAAATAGCTCCAAAAGCAAAAAAAAATCCTAAAACCCTTATCGCTCACGGTGATAAACGTATTGATAATTATTATTGGCTCAACGAAAGAGAGAACCCCGAAGTCATTGAATATTTGAATGAAGAAAATGCCTATTGCGACGAAGTGATGGAAGATACCCAAGAACTTCAACAGCAATTGTTTGATGAAATGAAGGCTCGCTACAAGGAGGACGACGAGAGTTTACCTTATTTCTTCAATGAATATTGGTACATTGTAAAATACGAAAAAGGAAAGGAATATCCTTTGTTCTTCAGAAAGCATCTTTCTATGGATAACCGAGAGGAGTTGATGCTAGATGTAAATGTTTTGGCAGAAGGATACGATTTTTATGATGTGGGGAGTATGTCGGTTTCTCCGAACAATAAGTTGGGTACATACTCAGAAGATACTACGGGAAGGAGAATCTATACCATCTACATAAGGGACTTGGAAACGGGTAAAAATTTTGATGAAAAAATAGAAAATACCACGGGAAAAACCGTTTGGGCAAATGATAATCAGCACTTTTTTTACATTAGAAAAGATGAAACGCTGCGGGCGTTTCAAATCTATCGACATCAACTGGGAACTTCTCCCTGTGAGGATGTTTTGGTTTTTCATGAAGAAGATGAAACTTTTGATGTGAATGTCTACAAAACAAAATCACTTCAATACATCTTTATTGCGAGCAGTAGTACAATTTCAGATGAGCACCGTTATATTCCTGCAGATGATGTTTTAGCGGAATGGAAAATCATACAACCCCGCGAAGAAGATTTGGAATACGCCGTAGAGCATTTCGAAGACGATTTCTATATCATGACCAATGAAGGAGAAGCTACCAATTTTAAGCTCATGAAAACCTCTGTTCATAAAACCGAAAAAGAAAATTGGATAGAAATTATTCCGCATCGCGAAGATGTTCTACTGGAAGGTTTTGAAATTTTTAAAGATTATTTGGTCGTAGAAGAGCGTATCAATGGTCTTTTGAATATCAATATTATTCACAATAAAACCGGCAATACGTGGTATTTACCATTTTCCGATCCTACCTACACGGCTTATATTGGGCTCAATTTGGAGTTCGATACGCATCTTTTGCGTTTTGGCTATACTTCTTTAACCCGGCCGAGCAGCACCTTGGAATATGATATGAAAGAAAAAACCACGACACTTCTTAAGCAACAAGAAGTTTTAGGAGGTGATTTTTCGATCTACAACTACACCTCCGAACGCATTTGGGCAAAAGCGAGAGATGGTAAAAAAATCCCGATTTCTTTGGTGTATCACAAAAACACACCCAAGTCTCCCCAAACACCGTTGCTTCTTTATGGTTATGGCAGCTATGGGCATACTGTAGATGCGGCTTTTTCCAATGTGAGGTTGTCACTTTTGGATCGGGGATTTATCTATGCCATTGCTCATATCAGGGGAGGAGAATATCTGGGAAGAGAATGGTACGAAGACGGGAAAATGTTGCAAAAGAAAAATACCTTTTTCGATTTTATAGATGCTGCACAATATTTGATTAAAGAAAACTATACCTCATCAAAACATCTTTACGCTATGGGAGGAAGTGCAGGAGGTTTGCTGGTAGGAGCAGTGATGAACTTTGCCCCTCAGTTATTCAACGGGATTGTGTCGCAGGTGCCGTTTGTAGATGTGGTAACTACAATGTTGGACGATACCATACCTCTTACCACCGGAGAATACGATGAATGGGGTAACCCGAACGAGGAAGAATATTATCATTATATGAAATCCTATTCTCCGTATGATAATGTAGAGGCAAAAGATTATCCTAATCTGTTGGTAACTACAGGTTTGCACGACAGTCAGGTGCAATATTGGGAACCTGCCAAATGGGTTGCTAAACTAAGGGAATTGAAAACCGATAAGAATCTTCTTCTTTTCAAAACCGATATGAAATCCGGACACGGCGGAGCCAGCGGAAGATTCGAGAGTTTGAAGGAAGACGCTTTAGAATACGCATTTTTACTTAAGTTAGAAAAACAACAGCTTAGTGAGGTAAAAAATACAAAGCATAAAACAGATTATTAACTTGTCAAAAAAATATATAATGACAGAAGTAGAAATTTGGAAAAAAGTACAGCAATTTTTTGTCGAGCATTTCGATACAGAACCCAATCCTCCCATAGAAACACTTCTGTTCCTTATAGGAATCAGAGAATTGGGAAGTGGGCAGCAGAAATATTCTAAAGACGATAAAGTGAATCTCATTCACATAGCAGTATGCAGATTGCTGGAGCCCTTTGGCTTTTATCAATTCAATAATTATGATGCCGACGGCTGGCCTGTCTACAATCAATTAGAAGAATTGCCCGAACTCAAGCCCAATGAACAACAACTCCTAATGCAGAAAGCCATTGTTCAGTATTTTTTAGATGAAGAATTGCTTGAGGGATAGTATTTTGTTGTGCGTGGTACATGGTGCATTAGGTATGAAATGCAATGTATTATGGTTTCAATTAATCAAATATATTAAATTAAGTGTTTGATTTTCAATTTGTTAATGTAAATTGTAATACTGTTTAATTAAAGCCAGGTTCATAACCAACCCACTACTAAATACCCACTACCAATTACCAACCCACAACGAAACCACAACACTCTTTCAAAATCACAATAATTTGTTAAAAATTTCGTTTTTAAGAAAATATTTATAAAATTTGCATGATAATTTTTCTATTAATTAAACAAAATAGAGAATTTAACATTTTTATCCCAAGCTATGAACAACAAATTTATTCCGATACTATCCGTTTTTATGACGATTTCCCTGTTGGTTTTCGTATCGCTTCAGTTGTATTGGCTTAGAGATTATTATGCGGCGTTAGAACAAGATTTTTCCAATAAAGTGCATGGAGCCTTAGAAGAATCTACCAGAAAGGTTTCCGACTTAGAAATTGATAAATACCTGAATTCCGATTACAAAAACTTTGGAAAAAATGTAGTCTCTACCAGTAAGCAACCGGTACAAACTTATATTCAGCAGGTTACGGATTCTGCTACGAGGAAATCCATTATATTTTCGAAAAAAATTATTGAAAATCAGAATATTCCTATATCTCGTAGGGGAGACAGCTTGAAACTTACCAAGATGTATACCGATGAGGGATTGATTAATATCAGAAAAAAGAATAATACTCCTGAGCCTCTTACATCGGAAATCAATAATAATATTAATAATAATACCTTTCAACTCAAAGAATTTGCAAAGCTCAATGCTGCCAATTTGCCGATTAATCAAAGGGTAGAGCCTAAAGTATTGGATTCTGTTCTCAGTAAAGAATTGCGAATGAAAGGTATTGATACCCAATTTGGTTTTGGAGTTCTTGATAAGAATAATAAAATAACCTCAGTTGCCAATACGGTTTTTAAGGAAGAGAAAGATAAAACCAACTATTCTTACCCTCTTTTTACCGATAGCGAAGACCGCACGATTTATACACTTTCACTTGTTTTTCCGAGGAGGGATTTTTCGTTGGCCAAGAACAATATGCCTATTCTTTTGGGAACATTTTTGTCTTTGCTTACCATTTTGGGCATCTATATTATCTCGATTAACTACATGATGAGGCAGAAGAAAATAGCCGAAGTAAAAACGGATTTCATCAACAATATGTCGCACGAGTTCAAAACACCGTTGGCAACTATTTCGGTAGCAACGGACTCCCTGAATAACGATAAAATAGCCACCAATCCGGAGAAAGTAAAATACTATTCTCAGCTCATTAAGCAAGAAAATCTTCGGATGAAAAACCAGGTAGAGAATGTACTCAATATGTCCAAACTGGAGCGAAATGAAATGAAACTGTTTTTGAAAGCAACCAATGTAAGAGAGCTTATCCAAAAACTTACAGAATCTTTCAGGCTTATAGTAGAAGAAAGAAACGGAACCCTTACACAAGAATTTTCGGCACAAAATTTTAATGTAAAAATAGATGAGTTTCATTTGTCCAACGCCTTGGTTAACCTATTGGATAATGCCAATAAGTATTCGCCGGAAAGTCCTGAGATAAAGGTGAAAACAAGAAATGAAGGCAGTTGGTACGTTATTGAGATTTCCGACAAAGGCATGGGAATGGAACCCAACAACAAAAAGAAAATATTCGACAAGTTTTTCAGAGAGGAAACCGGAAATATTCATAATGTAAAAGGGCAAGGCTTAGGACTGTCGTATGTTAAAAGTATTATAGAACTTCACAATGGACAAATTTTGGTAGATTCTACCAAAGGAAAAGGAAGTACCTTTACCATAAAGCTTCCCATGACTTAAAATGGGCTTGAGGCGAGCGAAGAGTAGTAGAAATTACTCAAAACTCGGCTCATAGAAACACTATTTTTAAACCTTAAACAAAATAAAGATATGAGCAATAGAATATTATTAGTAGAAGACGACCAAAGTTTTGGTGCGGTTCTTAAAGACTACCTAAGTATGAACAGCTATGATGTCACATTGGCTACCGATGGGGAAATGGGACTAAAAGAGTTCACCGAAAAAGATTTCGATATCTGTATCTTTGATGTGATGATGCCTAAGAAAGACGGATTTTCATTGGCAGAAGATGTCAAAAAAATCAACAAAAATATGCCTGTGATTTTCCTTACTGCAAAAAACCTAAGAGAAGATATCCTAAAAGGATACCAATTGGGGGCAGATGATTATATCACAAAACCTTTTGATACAGAGCTGCTCTTGTACAAAATAAAAGCAATTCTCCAGCGTAGTGCTGTGGTAGAAGACGAAGAACAAGAGCATTTTAAGTTAAGCAATATTTATTTCGATTCCGTTTTGCGACAGTTGCGGGTTCACGATAAAGAGTATAAACTCTCTCCTAAAGAAAACGAATTGCTTAAGTTGCTTTGTATGCACCGAAACGATTTTATGCCGAGAGATTTGGCACTTCGGAAAATATGGAAAAAAGAAAATTATTTTACCGCAAGAAGTATGGATGTATATATTGCCAAACTCCGTAAAATCTTAAAAGATGACGAAGGTTTGGAAATTATCAATGTTCATGGAGAAGGCTTTAGGCTTTTGGTAAAGAATTAACCAGAGAAAGACTAAAAAAAATCCCACAGAATTTATAGTAATGTAATCTATAAAGCCTGTGGGATTTTTGTGTGTTAGAAATACGGCTAAGTGTTTTTAGAAATTTTAGGCTAAACCAAGCCACTTAAGAAAAAGAAATCAAGAAATGCTCTTTCTACACAGTCAAATACGAAACTTGGTAACTAACCTTTCAGTTGCTTAACCTTACCTAATTCCAAAAGGTTAACCCTACTTTGCTTCTGTACAAAAAATTCGGTATTGTACAGGCATAGCAGATTTAAAAAACTCTCGGATTTTTTTTAGATCTCCACTTGCGGACTCTTTGCTAAAGTAGCTTCCTGCCAATACTTTGTAGTTAGGTCTTAGCGAGGCATCTTGTTCTACTTTTATGTAAGGGAATCTTCTTCTGAAGTATAGCCCAACTTCATCTGCTTCCGCTTTGCTTTTTACTACTGCCAGTTGTATTTTGTACCCTAATATTCTCGGGTTTTGGCGGCATATTTCAGCATTGGTAAGAGGTTTTGTTTTTTTTGCGACCTCTGTGGTTTCTGTACGTTTTGTGGTTTCGGTTTCCGAGTTTCTTTTCTCTTTAGCAGCAAGGTCTTCGGCACATTTTTCTTCTAAAGACTCCATGATATTGCCTATTTTTTTGTCCATGGAGATGGTAAGTTCCGTTCCGTCGTGTACTTCGGTTTTGGTGACAATTTGTGCTTCAAAGCCATTATAGAAGAAACCGAATAATGCTAATAGATAAAACTTAAATGCCTTTTTCATCAGTAAAATTTTAGCAAAAGTATAACAAATATAAATATTTAGAGAACTTTTTTTTATTTAGAATTGTTCCAAACAACAAAAACATGACTTTTGGCAGGTGTTAACATTAGTTAAATTGCGTTAAAATCTTAAATTTGTGGAATAAAATCAGAAAACGGTTTATTACTAACATCAAGACTAAATAAATGATTAGTTGGAGAAAGCATTATAAAAGAGGACTGGTAGCACTTGGTATTTTCTTGTTTACCGGAACTTCCATTTTCGCACAAACCAAAGGCGATGCCAAGAAAGGAGAAACTTTGTTTAAAACCAATTGTGCCGCTTGTCACGCTTTAGACAAGCAAACTATAGGTCCTGCACTTGGGGGCGTGGTTGATAGGCTTCAAAAAGAACAAAATCTGGATACCGCTTGGATTAACAAATGGGTGAAAGACAGCAAAGCACTCAGGTTATCCGGAGACAAGTATGCTAATGAAGTTTTTAACAAATTCAATAAGGTAGAAATGACGGCATTCCCGAATCTTACAGATCAGGATATTGCCGATATTTTAGAATACACCACCAATCCTCCAAAAGAAGTAGCCGAAGAAAATCCTGAAGAAGTTGCGGCTAAAGCATTAGAAATACAACAGCAAAAGGAAAAGTCCAAAATCATTGTTCTTTCCATGGCGTTTATTTCAGGGCTTTTGTTGTGGGTGCTTCTGAGATTGAGAAAATTATTGAAAGCACAGCAAAGCGAAGAACTTTCCGCTCTTGAAGCAACAAGGATACAATCTTTAGGAGATTTGTACCAGAGATACGAAATGCCTGCTAAAGGATTGTTAGGGCTTTTGGGTGTTTTTGCTGCCTATGGTGTATGGAATTGGATTATGTGGATTGGGGTGTACCAAGGTTACAAACCGGAGCAACCTATTTATTTCTCTCATAAAATCCATGCGGGAGAGAATAAGATTGATTGTCAGCTATGTCACTCAAGTGCCAAATACGGAAAAGTTTCGGAAATTCCTTCTATGAATGTATGTATGAGCTGCCACAAAAGTATTTCAGAATACAAAGGAAAATATATAGAAGAAGGTAAAGACCGAAATTTCTATACACAAGAAATCAAGAAAATTTATGCCGCAGTAGGCTGGGACGAGGCTTCCCAATCATACACCGGAAAAACACAACCTGTAGAATGGGTACGTATCCACAATATGCCGGATTTTGTGTATTTCGATCACTCACAACACGTGGTGGCGGGAGAAGCTACCATCAAAAAAGCAAAAAATGTAGATATTGTGTGTAAGGCTTGCCATGGTCAGGTTCAAAATATGGATAAAGTAGAAATGGCAAATGCGTTTACCATGGGTTGGTGTATCGATTGTCACAGAACTGCAGAAGTAGATATGACCAACGGACAAAACAAAGAATATTTCAAAAACCTGCATAATAAACTCAAGAAACAATATGGAGAAGGGGCAAAAATTACGGTAGATGCCATTGGAGGTTTAGAATGTGGTAAATGTCATTATTAATTAATAACGAAAATTAGAAGTATCAATGGCTTCAAATAAAATACAATTCAGAAGTATTCACGAACTGAAAGATCCAACACTCAACGAGAAATTGGCACAGAAAGAATTTCAAAACGAAATTCCCGTAGACGAATTTTTGGCAAATGCCGATAAGGCAACCCATACCTCAAGAAGGGACTTTTTGAAACTTCTTGGTTTTTCTACAGCGGCGGTAACCTTGGCAGCATGCGAGGCACCGGTAATTAAATCAATCCCTTATGTCGTAAAACCACATAATATTATCCCCGGTGTAGCCAATTACTATGCTTCATCTTTTTTTGACGGATATGATTTTGCCAGTGTATTGGTAAAAACAAGAGAAGGAAGACCTATAAAAATAGAACCCAATCCTGCTGCGAAAGATTTAGGTAAAACCAATGCCAGAGCACAGGCGAGCGTATTGTCTTTATACGATAACGATAAACTAAAACAACCCAAACTCAATGGCTCCGATGCTACTTTTGATAAGGTTGATGATTTTGTACTGAAAGGTTTAACAGAGACACAAGCAACCAACAAAAAAATTGTAGTGCTTTCTCATTCTTATCCGTCGCCTACCTTCAAAAAATTATTCGGGGAATTCAAGGCAAAATATCCTAATGCCGAGTTGGTGATTTACGATGCTTTCCCTCATTCTGCTTCTTTAGATGCGGCACAAGAGGTTTTCGGGCAACGAGCGTTACCGGTTTACGACTTGTCTCAATCCGAATTGGTAGTCTCTTTTCAAGCAGACTTCTTGGGAGATTACAATGCCCATAGTTTAGAAATGAGTTATGCGGCAGCCAGAAAACCGGGAGCTTCTATGTTGAGACACATTCAGGTAGAGTCCAACATGAGCCTTACCGGAGCCAACGCGGATACCAGAATCAAGCAGAAGCCTTCCGAAGTTATGAAAACTTTGGTAGAAGTATATAAAAGTATAAACGGAGGTTCAACCTCCAACAAAGCGGCATTAGAAATAACCAAAGCACTCCAGACAAAAGGAAGCAAGGCGGTTGTTTTTGCCGATGGCTCTAAAGCTGCACAGGTTTTAGCACATTTAATCAATCAGAAGTTAGGATCTACAGCCTTTACAGGAAAAGCTAATTGGCTCAAAGAATTTGATAAAACAAAGTTTGATGAGTTTTTGACATGGATGAACAATGGAGAAGTTGGGGTTCTTGTGACCAATAATGTTAACCCTGTTTATTCTTATAACAAAGGTGAGACATTCAAGAAAGCCTTTTCAAAAGTACCTTATACAGTTGCTATTTCGGATAAGCTGAATGAAACAGCATCTTCCGCCAAAGCAGTTATTCCTTATGCACATTGGTTAGAAAGTTGGGGTGATTTGGCTCCTCAAACCGGTGTGTATTCTTTGATTCAGCCGACTATTCAGAAAGTATACAAATCACGACAGATAGAAGAATCTCTTTTGGTTTGGATAAATGGTAAAAATAATGCCAATAATAATTTTTATAATTATTTGAAAACCAATGCGGTGGCACAGTTGGGTGGTACTTCGTTCAATCAAGCTCTATACAATGGTTTCAATGCTACTTCAGCAGGAGCAAACCTTTCTTATACAGGTGGAAATGCCGAAGGAGCTATAGCAGAACTTCAGAACTTTAAATCAAATGGTTTGGAGTTGCTCTTGTATACCAAAACTTCTATGGGAGATGGTACACAAGCCAATAATCCTTGGTTACAAGAACTTCCGGATCCTATTACCAGATTGTCTTGGGATAATTATTTAACCATTTCACCTAAAGATGCTGCCCAATTAGGCATTAAAAACGAACTAAATGGCAGAATGCAGTTAGATGGTACTAGAGTAAATCTCACGGTAAATGGTGCAACAGTACAAAATGTTCCTGTATTTATTCAACCGGGACAGGCAGAAGGTTCTTTGGGATTGGCATTGGGCTATGGTAAGAAAAACTCCGGAAAAGTAGCAGAAACGGGAGTTAATGCCTATCCGTTGTTCGATGGGGCTAACCTCGTAGTTTCTAATATAAAAATAGAGCCTACCGAAGGGTGGCACGAGTTTGCAGGAGTGCAAATGCAGAACACCCTGATGGGGCGTTACGAAATCGCAAAAGAAGTTCCTTTGGATACGTACCTCAACAAAGACGTAAACGAATGGAATAAACCATTGGAAATGCACACTTTAAAAGGTTCCTTGCCTGTAGGCAAAATTGACCTATGGGAAGCCTTTGACGATACCGATGGGGTACACTTCAACCTATCTGTGGATTTGAATGCCTGTACAGGCTGTGGAGCTTGTGTAGTAGCTTGCCAAGCAGAGAACAATACGCCGGTAGTAGGAAAAGAAGAAGTAAGAATGTCCAGAGATATGTATTGGTTGAGAATAGACCGTTACTATTCTGCGGAACAAAAAATAGAAGTACAGGAAGGTATCGAAAGAAAGCTAAACGTTCCTGAACTATACGATATTCTAAGTAAGCCCAACGAAAGTCCGGATGTAATCTTCCAGCCGGTAATGTGCCAACATTGCAACCATGCTCCTTGTGAAACGGTTTGTCCAGTAGCGGCAACTTCTCATGGTAAACAAGGTCAAAACCAAATGGCATACAACCGTTGTGTAGGGACCAGATATTGTGCCAATAACTGCCCTTACAAAGTAAGAAGATTCAATTGGTTTACTTATAACCTCAATGACAAGTTTGATTACAACATGAACAATGATTTGGGTAGAATGGTACTCAACCCAGATGTAGTGGTAAGAACTCGTGGGGTAATGGAGAAGTGCTCTATGTGTATTCAAATGACTCAAAAAACTATTTTGGAAGCGAAGAAAGAAGGAAGAAAAGTAGCAGATGGAGAGTTTCAAACCGCATGTTCCAAAGCGTGTTCTACCGGAGCCATGAAGTTTGGTGATATGAACGATAAATCTTCGGAAGTAAGAGCATTATTCAATGATAAGAGAAGATATATCTTGTTAGAAGAAGTAGGAACCAAACCTAATGTTTTCTACCACACCAAGGTAAGAAACAGAAAAGAGGAGGCTTAGGAAGAAGTAGAAAACAGAAGAATAAAGAGTTAAAATAAATTAAAATACACCTTGAAGGTGGGGATAAAATAAAACAATAAAAAATGTCAGGACATTACGAGGCACCGATAAGGGAGCCGCTAATTTTAGGACACAAAACTTACCACGATATCACAGAAGATATCGCAAGACCTGTGGAAAACAGAGCCGGTAAATTGTGGTGGGCTGCCTTAATTAC
Organism: Cloacibacterium sp.; assembly: GCA_017995195.1. Lineage (GTDB taxonomy): Bacteria > Bacteroidota > Bacteroidia > Flavobacteriales > Weeksellaceae > JAGOJI01. The sequence continues at coordinate 15,254 of JAGOJI010000008.1, read as the reverse complement.
ATCATTAGTGTTTTTCGTCTACGGTTTTGGGTGTATTGCCTATACCGTAGGAACGGGGATTGGTTCATGGGGACTCAACAGAACCATCAACTGGGGTTGGGATATTACCAACTTTGTATGGTGGGTTGGGATAGGGCACGCAGGAACGCTTATTTCAGCGGTATTGCTACTCTTTAGACAACGATGGAGAATGTCCGTAAACCGTTCGGCAGAAGCGATGACGATTTTTGCTGTTGTTCAGGCATCTTTATTTCCATTAATCCACATGGGGCGTCTTTGGGTAGGCTATTGGGTATTCCCAATTCCCAACCAATATGGTTCGTTGTGGACCAATTACAACTCACCTTTGTTGTGGGACGTTTTCGCCATCAATACCTATTTCTCAGTGTCTATGGTATTTTGGTTCATTGGTTTAGTTCCTGACTTTGCCATGCTGAGAGACAGAGCTAAAACTCCTTTTACCAAAAAAATGTATACTATTTTATCATTTGGCTGGGGAGGAAAAGCCAAGCATTGGCAAAGATTCGAAGAAGTTTCTTTGGTATTGGCAGGTTTGGCAACTCCATTGGTATTCTCGGTACATACCACGGTATCGTTTGACTTTGCCACTTCTGTAATCAAAGGATGGCATTCTACCATTTATCCACCTTATTTCGTAGCAGGAGCCGTGTTTTCGGGGTTTGCCATGGTACAAACTTTATTGATTATTGCAAGAAAAGTAGCCCATTTGGAAGACTACATTACGATAGGACATATCGAAATCATGAACATCGTTATTCTGATTACCGGAGGTATTGTAACAGTAGCTTATGCAGTAGAATATTTCATAGGTTGGTACTCAGGGAGTCGATACGAAGACTTTACGTACCTCTCTCCGGGAGCAGCAACAGGACCTTACTGGTGGGCATTTTGGGCATTAATTTTCTGTAACTTGATTGCTCCGCTTATTTTCTGGATTAAGAAATTCAGAAGAAATATCGTAGTAACATTCATTGTTGCATTAATCATCAATATAGGAATGTGGTTCGAGAGATTTGATATTATTGTTATCAACCTTTCCAGAGACTATCTGCCCTCTTCATGGACAATGTTCCAACCCACCATTATGGATATAGGAGTGTATTTCGGGACTATTGGTTTCTTTGGAGTCTTATTCCTGCTGTATACCCGTACTTTCCCGATTATTGCACAGGCAGAATTGAAATCGATTTTAAAAATCTCAGGTGAAACTTATAAAGCAAAAGAAGGAGATGAGCACGACCACCACTAAAAGAATATACGGATTATACGGTGACGACGATGACCTGATGCACGGCGTGAAAGCCTTCCGTGAAAAAGGAATCGAAATAGCCGAAGTATATACACCATTCCCTGTTCATGGATTGGACAAGGCATTGGGCTTGAAAAAAACCAGAATTTCCGATGCAGCATTCATCTATGCCTGCTATGGAATCCTCATCAGTGTACTCTCATCATGGTATATGATGAACCACGACTGGCCTCAGAACATAGGAGGTAAACCTCCATTTTTGTGGGCTAAAAATATGCCTGCATTCGTAGTGCCTATATTTGAATTAATGGTTTTCTGTGCGGCACACCTGATGTCGATAACATTTTTTGTAAGAAACAAAATGTATCCCGGTGCTAAGCCACAAAATCCCGATCCTAGAACTACCGATGACAAATTTATGATGGAATTTGTATCCGCAGATGTAGAAACCATCAAACAAGTATTGATAGATACAGGTGTTGAAGAAATAACCGTAAAAGATGCTTAAAATGAAGAAACTGATTAAAATTACGGGTATCTTTTGTTTAACTTCATTTTTGTTAAACTCTTGTGGACCTAAAGATAATCCGCCTTTGGTATTTTTCCCAGATATGTATTATCCTGTGGCGTATGATCCCCTAATGAAAGCAGAAGATGCTTATTCGGATCATAAAAATGAAATCCCGGCTTTTGCAGCCAACGGAGGTTCTACCGCCCTTTCGCCGGTAGAAGGTACAGTTCCTATGAATAAAGACGGAATAATTCCGTATGAAGTATATCCTAAAAACGCCGATGAGTACAATGCAATGTATGATGCCTCCAAAACGGTTACACAGTCTCCTTTGGATGTCAAAAATTTAGATAAAGATTTGGCAAGAGGCAAACATCTGTATGAACTTACTTGTGCAGCGTGCCACGGAACAAGTGGTGATGGACAAGGTCCAATAGTAGTAAGCGGAGCTTACGCCGGAGTACCTGCATATAAAGACAGACAAATTTCGGTAGGTTCTGTACACTATGTTCTCACAAATGGTAGAAATGCCATGGGGTCTTTTGCCGGACAATTGACTCCGGGAGATCGCTGGAGAGTTTCCATGTATGTAATGAGTGCTTTTAAAGGAGGAGTAAATACGTCGGCAAATGCACCTGCTGTAGCTGCAACGACTACCGATACTACCTCTAAATAATTAAAATAAAGAAGAAAATGTATAATCTTTCACCAAAAATAAAGTTGTATTCAATAGTTCTTATTGTGCTGGGAATGGTAATGTTCGGAGCAGGATATATGATTAACCATGGTATTGATGAGGCTAAGGTAGAGCAAATGATGAGTGCTGCACACCCTTCAGGACAGCATCATCAGCCCACCAATTCTGCTGAAATGGTAGGGGCACAAGACCATGCTGCTCATTTGGAACACGCTATGCACCAGGTTCACAACGAGCCTATGGCGGCACTACTTACTGTTGCTGTGTTGTTCTTTGGGATTAGTACTTGTGCCCTGTTCTTTTTAACCATTCAACACGTAGGGAATGTAGGTTGGAGTGTGATTGTAATTAGGGTAATGGAAGCCGTAGCTTCTTATATCCCTGTAGGAGGAGTAATTATGCTGATTATTGTAGCCCTGAATGTTACACATAATGCCCATTTGTACCATTGGATGGATGGTTCCTTGGTAGACCCAAAATCTCCTAATTTTGATGTTATACTTTTTGAAAAATCCAAATTTTTGAATATTCCGTTTTTTACGATAAGATCTTTAATTTATGTAGCAGGAGCCGTATTTTTTGTATTCAAATTGAAGTCTTTATCCAAAAAATTAGATGAAACCAAGAGCAGAAAAGACTACCAAACGCTTAAAAACTGGAGTGTAGGCTATATTGCATTTTTTGGGTTAGCTTCTGCAGCTTGGGCATGGGATTGGTTGATGTCTATAGACCCGCATTGGTATTCTACCTTGTATATTTGGTATGCTATGTCGAGTGCTTTGACATCGGCGGTTGCGGTAATTATTATTGTGAGTGTTTATCTTAAAAAGAATAATTTTTTACCAGAGTTCAATGATAACCATTTGCACGACTTGGCAAAATATCTTTTCGCAACCAGTATGCTTTGGGCGTATTTTTGGTTCTCACAGTATATGTTGGCGTGGTATGCTAATGTTCCGGAAGAGGTTAATTACTTCTTAGGAAGATTCGATTTTTACCAACCAACGTTTTTAACGATGCTTATTCCTAACTTCCTAATTCCTCTGTTGGTAATGGTAAGCAGTAGTATCAAACGAAATTATAATGTAGTTGTAACAATGGCTGTAATTGTAGTTTTGGGGCATTGGGTAGATTATTTTAATATGGTATTTCCGGGAACAGTAGGTCCTTATTGGAACTTTGGATTACTGGAATTTGGAGCATTCTTCTTCATTGTAGGTTTGTTTAGCCTTACGGTAATGACGGCTCTTTCTAAACTTAAACTCATTCCTGAAGGACATCCACTCCTTCACGAATCCAAGATATTTGAATATCCTTTTTAATCAATTTAAAATGATATACAGAAAAATCCCAACAAAAGTTGGGATTTTTTTGGTTGGTTGAATGAAAATTTATTTTATTGATTGTTCAGCAATCCACCCTCTTCTTTTTTCTCTTTATTGAGTAGATTCGGGGTTTCTTTTGCCAGTTTATTTTTGGTTGGTATTTTATAGTTTACCGATAAACCAAAGGTTCTGGAATCGAATTTGTTCGTCATAACAGGTCCGTTAGGCTGTGCAATTGATTGAAACGCCATACTGTTGGTATTGAAAATATCATTGGCAAACAAAGAAACGGTTAAGCGATCTGTCATGAATTTTTTAGACAAATTCAAATCAAAAGAATGATTGAACGGTTTCTGTGCCATGAAATAGAAATAATTTCCATTGGGGGTTATATAGCTGTAGTTCGCCACCATTTTAATCTCTTTAGGCAGAATTACCTGCGTCATAATATTGGCTATCCAAAAGCCCTTGGATTCAACATCGGGCAATTGGTGCAACTGATAACCGGCATACAGATACATAAAATTAATTTTATCCGGATTGAAATTAAACTTCATGGTTTCTTTTAAACCTTTGGTAAATAGCATAAATGGCAAAGGCATTCCAATATTGAAATTATGAATTTTCATTTGTGGAATATTTCGCTGTTCATTGATTATTTTATCTCCATTTCTGAAAACCACTTGCATATTTTGATTGTTGGCAACACTCAAATTATATCCAATAAATGCGTAATCAAAAGCACTTAACTTTATTTCATAGTTATCAAAAATGGTGGGCAGTAAGTTGGGGTTACCCGTAGTACTGATGTTGGAGTTTTGGTAGGTATTGTTATTCGGGTTTAGAGCCGAAATAGAAGGCAAGTTGATTTTTTTATTGTAATTAAGGCTCAGATATACTTGTTTCATAAAGTTGTACTGAACGCTCGCATTCGGGAAAATTCTAAATTGTTTAAAAGGAGTTAAATCTTTTTCGGTAATACCTGTTGTTGAAATCAACCAAGATTTTCCGTCAATGTCATAATCTTCTGCTCTTGCCCCTACTACAAAATCAAATTTTTTGTATTTGGCTTGAAGCTCCAAATAAGAGGAAGCGGTTTGCCTTTTATAATCCAAATTCTTGATACCGAAGGTATGGGTGTCGAAATTCAATCTTTCATAAAGTCCTCCGAAACTCACTTTTCCTTCATCAAGAATTTTAAGAGGCTGAGAGTAATCTATTTTAAAATTATAGGAATTTTGATCTGATGTATTTTCTAAACGAGGAATATCTTTACCCACGACACTATAAAATAAGTTATTTTGTTCAAAATCCGATTGAGCATTTCCGTAAGTAAATTTGAAATCCAATTTTTTCGCCGGATCATCAAATTTCTTTTGATAAGTGGCTACTGCTTCATGTCTGTTATTCAGTGTATGAGCTAAATCGTTGGTGTTGTAATTAACATTATCATAAATTCCAGAACTTGCAGTTAAGTTATGATTATTGTTATGATAAATATCGTAGTTCAGCAATAAGCGGTCTTTCCCGATTTCAAAAGTCATGGCTGCTTTGGCGAAATATCCACGGTTGGTACGATCGGTATGGGTGTTGGTTAATTCAGCAAAAGTGCTGTTCATCATTCCTTCGCGATAGTTTTGCCCTACATTCAATTGCCAGCCAAACCATTTGTTTCTGGCATTCAGCAAAAGGGAATTGTTGGTTCTGCTTCGGTATTTATCGTAGTTGGTAAAAGAATAATTCCCCGAATAAGTAGCGGTAAGATAATTTTTGGCGGACTTACTGGTGATAATGTTCATAATGGCACCACCGGAAGTAGCCGGAAACTCAGCACCGGGCTGGGTAATGATTTCTATTCTCTCTACCGAATTGGCGGGCATTCCTTCCAAAAATCCGTTGAGTTGATTACTGGAAATATTCATAGGTCGCCCGTCCATATACACTTCCAAAGGTTTACCTTGGTAGAGCATTCCTGCCATGTCCGAAACAATAAGTCCGGGAAGTTTTTTCATTCCTTCCATCACAGAACCTGTATTGAGGCTGGGTTGCTCCGAAAAATCGAAGATGGTTCTATCAGCCTTTTGCTCGATGGCTTTCTTGGTTTTGGTAATGGTAACTTCAGAAATTTCTTTATCCTTGGCTTTTTCTTTTTCTTGTGAAAATGCCAATGCTGAAGCGGAAAGCATTCCCAAAAAAATTATTTTTTTATTCATAAATATAACGTTAATCAAATTCTCATATGCAAATATACCTATTAGACAATCCAAGCCTAATTTTGTTACATAGTTTAAGAAATAATTAACATGTTAAGAAGAAAAAATATTAAAAGTCGTTCGATGACTTTCTATGGGTAAAATTTTACTTAAAATATTTTGTTCCTCTTATCCAAGTAGAAAGCGTAGTGAAAGCAACTACACTAATAGAACTAATCGGCATGAGAATAGCAGCAACCAAAGGCGACATATGCCCTAAAACCGCAATAGTAATTCCGATAACATTGTATAGTAAACTGATGGTAAAAGTGATTTTAACGATGGTCATCGCATCTTTGGTAAGTGAAAAATAATCATGCAGTTGGGTAAGAACATCACCATTGATAATGACATCTGAAGAAGGAGTGAAAGAATTGGTGTCATCTGCCACGGCAATCCCGATATTGCTTTGTTTCAGAGCTCCTGCATCGTTTAGTCCATCGCCGAGCATCGCTACTTTTTTACCCTGATTTTGTAATTCTTGGATATATTCTAACTTTTCTTCCGGACTTTGGTTGAATTTCATGCCGGCAAGATTCGGAATCAGCTTTTGTAAGGTTGTTTGTTCGGAGGCATTATCGCCACTCAAGAGGTAGACTTCGTAATTTTTTAATGCTTCAGTCATTTCGGTCAAGCCCTCTCTGTATTCGTTCTTGAAGATGAATTTTCCTAAAAATTCGTCGTTTTTTTGGATATAAACGGCAGTTTCTAAATCTTTGGACTTTTGTCCGCAAAAGTGAGCGGAGCCAATTTTATATTGTTCTCCACGGATATGAGCTTCATAGCCTTTTCCTGCGGTTTCGGTAAACTGTTCTACGGGAAAATAGTCATCAGAAACTTCTAAAAAATCATATAAGGATTTAGACAAGGGATGATTAGAATTTTTTAATAAACATTTGATGTTTTTTGCATCAAACTCAGCCATTTCCTTGCCTTCAAAAGTAATGTTGGTTTTTTTGTTATAGGTAATGGTTCCTGTTTTATCAAATACAAGGGTGTCAATCCTCGCCATTTTTTCGATGGTATGTGCATCTTTCACATACATTTTATTTCTGCCTAAAATCCGCATGATGTGTCCCATGGTAAAAGGCGTGGAAAGAGCTAACGCACAAGGGCAGGCAACAATGAGGATTGCTGAAACCACCTGAAAAGATTTTTCAAAATCAATCCTTGCCCAGAAAATTCCTGCTACGAGGGTAATTCCTAAAATAATGAAAGTAAAATACTTGCTGATGTCGTTCACCAAAAGATCCAAGCCTGTTTCGTGCTTTCGGAAGGCTTCTTTGTTCCAAAGTTGGGTAAGGTAGCTTTGGTTCACGGTTTTTATCACTTCCAGTTCCAGTGCGGAGCCAATCTGTTTTCCTCCGGCAAATATTTTATCCCCTGCTTTTTTCGGAATACTTGCCGATTCTCCGGTAATAAAACTGTTGTCTATATTGCCCTCGCCCGTTATGAGAATGGCGTCTACGGGGATTATTTCTTGATTTCTTACCAAAATGCGATCGCCCACTTTTATTTCAGATAATAGAATATTGGTTTGTTTTCCGCCGAAATCTACTTTGGTAACCGCAATGGGGTAAAAGGATTTGTAATCTCGGTCATAAGACAAAGCATTGTACGTTCGTTTTTGGAAAATTTTGCCCAAAAGCATGAAAAAAAGTAAGCCGCAAAGCGTATCGAAATAACCCGGTCCGTAGTCCGTTGCGATTTCATATACACTTCTGCCAAACAAAACGAAAATTCCCAAAACAATCGGGACATCAATATTCACGATTTTATTTTTCAGTCCAAACCAAGCCGATTTATAATAATCTAAAGCCGAATAAACAACCACAGGAATAGACAAAAGAAAGGTTAAAAACCGAAACAAAGGAGCATACTGCTGAAGCCAATAATCGTTTCCGCCGAAGAAATGGGCTAAATACTCGGGAAAAGCAAACATCATGGAGTTTCCGAATGCAAAACCGGCGATGGCAACTTTAATGATGAGGCTTCTGTCTACAAGTTCCTCTTTCTTATCGGCAGTTTCCAGACTAATGACCGGTTTGTAGCCCAAGTTGGTCAAAAACTTGGCGAGTTCGCTAAGTTTCAGTTCTTTATGGTTGAATGAAACTTGAAGTGTTTTTCGGGTAAAATTAACCTGAGAATATTTGATATTGGGCTGAATGCTTTGCAAACTTTCCAACAGCCAAATACAAGAAGAACAATGAATAACAGGGATTTTGAAGGTAACTAAACTCAATTCTCCTTCGGAAAAATCTACAACTTTATCAAAGACTTCTTGGGTATCAAGGTAGTCGAATTGTGAAGTGTTTTCGGAATTGGGGCGGATTCCTGCATTTTTATTGAGCTCATAAAAACTCGCTAAATCATTAATATTCAGGATTTCATAAACAGATTTACAGCCATTGCAACAAAACAGTTTTTCATCAAACAAAACTCGCTCTTTGTCAATCCCTTGTCCGCAATGAAAACAATGTTCCGCCATAAATATTCCTCTAAATAATGTTGTAAAATTACTTAAAATAAATCTGATTCGGAATCGACTGCATCAATTAGCGTTTTAGGCTTTATTCAAGATGAGTTTTTTTAATGGAAGAATGGTTTGTAATTATCCCCTTATTATGTTCAATGGGATTTAATTGTATTCTTGATAAATATACTTCAAAATTTCTTTATCCTCTTCTGCTAAAGCTATCTTCCTCCGTGCCATTACTTTTTCGGCTACTTCGTAGGCTTTGTCGAGATTGAAGGACTCATCGTGCATCATACCGCCCCAAGAGAAATTCTTGATAAGATTCGGAGGAAAACCCGTTTTGAAGATATTCGCAGCAACTCCGACTACGGTTCCTGTATTAAACTGTGTGTTAATCGCAGTTTTGGCATGGTCTCCCATAATAAGCCCGCAGAACTGTAATCCGGTGTCTACAAATTTCTTCAATCGATAATTCCACAGTTTTACATTGGCGTAGTTGTTTTTAAGGTTTGATGAGTTGGTGTCTGCACCCAAATTGCACCATTCGCCCACCACAGAATTGCCGATAAAGCCTTCGTGTCCTTTGTTGGAATACCCGAAAATTACAGTATTATTGACCTCGCCACCCACTTTAGAGTGCGGTCCTATGGTAGTGGCTCCATAGATTTTTGCTCCCATATTGATTTTGGAACCTTCACATAATGCCAAAGAACCACGAATTAGAGCTCCTTCCATAATTTCAGCGTTTTTCCCGATGTAGATTTTCCCTGTTCTGCAATTGATGGTCGCAAATTCAATACTTGCTCCTTCTTCTATGAACAAGTCTTTTTTGTCCCCCAAAAATCCGTTGGTTTCGGAAAGAGGTTGAGAAGCTCTGCCTTTGGTCATCAGTTCAAAATCAAAATTCAGAAAGTCTTCATTAAAAGAAAAAATATCCGAAGGTTGTTTAATGAAGAGTAATTTCTCGGTAATGTCCGTCATTTTTTCAATTTGACTGAGGGAGAAATTATCCATGTTTACATTGGCTGCAATCACTTCATTGTCATACACCAGTGCTTCGCCGGGTTGTAGATTTTTAATTTGATTGATGGTATTTTCCGTAGGTAGAAAATTGGGAACCAAAAGAAGACTTTGTATTCCTTTAGGTTTTCTAAATTTATTTTGAAGATAATTTTCCGTGATATATGCCGTCTCTTCCCAGCCTAATATTTTCTGCCACCGTTCTCTAAAACTAAGGATTCCCATTCGTATTTCTGCGATGGGTCTGGTGTAAGTAAGCGGGAGAAAATCTTCCCAATATTGGGCGTCTGAGGAAACAAGTTGCATAATGTATGTGTTTGGAGATTCCTTAAAATTATAAATAATTGTAGAACAATTTTTGTTGCTCTACGAAAAGTACAAATTTAAGCAGATTCTAAGATTAAAAAAGACTTATGGGGTAAAAATCTGCTTAATTTGGAATAGAAGTTATTTAATCCCCAAAGCAAATTGATTACAGAAGTATAATCTGTGGGAAAAACACAAATATTCACTTTCATTCAATAGAGCATTCTTATCTCTGAAATTTACAAAAAAAAATTGCATTGTATCGAAAATTCATATATTTGCACCAGATTAACAAATTTAAAAATCAAATTGCTATGTCAGACATTACATCAAGAGTAAAAGCTATCATCGCAGATAAGCTTGACGTTGAAGAAACTGAAGTAACTCCAGAAGCTAGCTTCACAAACGATTTAGGAGCAGATTCATTAGATACCGTTGAATTGATTATGGAATTCGAAAAAGAATTCAATATTCAAATTCCTGATGATCAAGCTGAAAAAATTACCACAGTAGGTCACGCAATCGCTTACATCGAAGAAGTTATCAAACAATAATTTTTTACTGGAAAATTTAGTTTATGGAATTGAAGAGAGTAGTAGTTACAGGTTTTGGAGCCATTACACCCATAGGGAATACAGCCAACGAATATTGGGAAAACCTCCTAAAAGGTGTAAGTGGTGCTGCACCTATTACTCTTTTTGATTCCACCAACTTCAAAACCAAATTCGCTTGTGAGGTAAAAAACTTTGATCCTCTTCATTATTTCGATAAAAAAGAGGCGAAAAAGATGGATAGAAATTCTCAACTGGGGCAGATTGCTGCAAGAGAAGCTATTGCACACAGCCGAATTGTGGAAGATGCGGTAAACAAAGACCGAGTAGGAGTAGTTTGGGGCTCGGGAATTGGTGGTTTAGATACTTTTGAAACAGAAGTTTTAGATTTTGCTAAATCTCAAGGAATCCCAAGATTCAATCCGTTTTTTATACCAAAAATGATTTCCGACATTACGCCGGGAAACATCTCTATAGAATATGGTTTCCATGGTCCTAATTATACCACGGTTTCTGCTTGTGCTTCTTCTTCCAACGCCATTATAGATGCCAAAATGCTCATTCAGTTAGGCAAGGCAGACGTGATTGTTGCAGGAGGATCCGAAGCGGCAGTTGTTGCGAGTGGTGTAGGAGGTTTTAATGCCTTACACGCTCTATCTACCAGAAATGATGATTATAAGACGGCTTCAAGGCCTTTTGATAAAGACCGCGATGGTTTTGTACTGGGCGAAGGAGCAGGAAGTATGATTCTCGAAGAATACGAGCACGCCAAAAAAAGAGGAGCCACTATTTACGGTGAATTATTAGGGGCAGGGCTTAGTGCCGATGCTTACCATATTACAGCACCACATCCGGAAGGTTTGGGAGCATATCTGGTGATGAAAAATTGCTTAGAAGATGCCGGAATTTCAGCCGACGAGGTAGATCACATCAATATGCATGGGACGTCTACGCCGCTGGGTGATATCGCAGAATCTAATGCTATTGCAAGACTCTTCGGAGAGCATGCGTACAAAATCCAGATCAACTCTACCAAATCTATGACGGGACACTTGTTAGGTGCAGCCGGAGTTATAGAGGCTATTGCTTCTTTAGGCACCATTATTCATGGGGTTGTTCCACCTACCATTAATCATTTTACCGATGATGAACAGATTGATCCACGTCTCAATTTTACATTCAACACGCCGGTGAAAAAAGACGTAAAAGTAGCCATGAGCAATACGTTCGGGTTTGGTGGGCATAATGCCTGTGTTTTGTTTAAGAAAATCTAAATAAATAGATGGAGATAAAGAAATATATTTCTACATTTCTCACTAAAAACAAAAGCAAAAAACTTTCCGATAAGGATTCCAAATTTTCTACTGAAATCAGCAAACTTACAGGCTTCAAAGTTCAAAATATAGAGCTCTATCGAGAGGCTTTTTCTTTAAGGCAAGCCACTAAAAATTCGGATTCAAGAAACTTTGAACGATTAGAATTTTTGGGTGATGCGGTTTTGGGGAGTATTATCTCGTGCTATTTATTCGCCAATTATCCTGCCGAAAACGAGGGGTTTCTTACACAAATGAAATCCAAAATTGTGAACAGAAAAAATTTGAATAAACTTGGAGAAGAACTCCAACTTACTCAGTTTATCCAAAATGGGCAATCCAACACATTGGGAGAAAATATAGCCGGAAATCTGTTGGAAGCTTTTATAGGAGCGATTTATTTGGATGTAAATTACAAAACTTGCGAAACAGTTGTAATAAATTGGCTACTGAAACCACAGGAAATTGTAAAGCTCGAAAATAAAATTGTAAGCTATAAAAGTCTTTTGTTGGAGTGGAGTCAGAAAAAGAAAGTCAATATCCGGTACGAAACTACAGAAGAAGTTTTACCCAACAAAAAGATTCTTTTCAAAAGCCGTATTTGGCTGAACAACGAAAACCTTGTACACGCTTCGGAATCTTCCAAGAAAAAGGCAGAAGAAAAAGCAGCACAAAGAGCATTTTATACCTTAAATAAAAAAGAAAATATTCTTGAAAAACAAAAAACTATTTCTTGATACGGTAGAGGAAGAGGCTATCACTGTCGGACTGATAAAGTTAGCTCATCATCTTCCCTGTCATGAAGTATTTTTTAAAATCAATCAACTCAATTTTTTTCAGTTTTGCAGAATGGAAGATATCATGGTGGAGAACCAAAATCATCTGTACCATTTTCCAAGATTTGAAGCCTATGATTGCGGAACTCAAACCTCTTTTGTGCTGATTGCCAATATGCCTGATCGGGTAGAAAAAGTACAAGAACACTTTGAACTTTTCGATGGTGCAGATGAAAATAAATATCTTCTCAGTTCTGTTAAAGATATAGATTATATCGTAACTTCGCAAGAAGAATGTGCCGATTTTTCTGTAATCCAATTACCACAGGATTTGATTTTTGAAATTCAGGAATATTCCATAAATCCCAATGAGGATTTGTATCAACTAATACATTATTATGAATAAAGACAACAAAAAAACTAAAATAATAGCAACACTGGGACCGGCATCGTCTGGCAGAGAAATTATTCTTCAGCTCATACAAGCCGGCGTAGATGTATTTAGAATCAATTTTTCACATGCTGATTACGATATTGTAAAAAGCAATGTAGACATCATTAGAGGTCTAAACGAAGAATTTGGTTTCACAACATCTATTCTTGGAGACCTGCAAGGTCCGAAACTAAGAGTAGGTGTAGTAAAGGAAGGTTCTTACCTTAATCCGGGAGATATTCTTACTTTTACCAATGAAAACGTAGAAGGCGACGCTACCAAAGTATTTATGACCTACGAACGCTTCCCTAAAGATGTAAAAGTAGGTGAGAGAATATTGATAGACGATGGTAAATTGGTTTTCGAAGTTATAGAAACCAATGAGAAAGATACAGTAAGAGCTAAAACTATTCAGGGCGGACTGTTGAGCTCCAAAAAAGGGGTTAATCTTCCTAATACCGCAATTTCTTTACCTGCTTTAACGGAGAAGGATATTCAAGATGCTCATTTTATGTTGGATAACGAATTTGATTGGATTGCCCTTTCTTTCGTAAGACATGCTCAAGACATAAAAGATTTGAAAGAACTGATTAAAAACCATGCAACCAGTAAATTCAAAACGCCTATTGTTGCCAAAATAGAAAAGCCGGAAGGCGTTGAAAACATAGAGGAAATTTTGGAAGAATGTGATGCTATTATGGTTGCCAGAGGAGATTTGGGAGTAGAAGTTCCCATGGAAGAAGTTCCGGTTATCCAGAAAAAATTGGTAGAAAAAGCCAGATACCACGCCAAGCCTGTAATTATCGCTACACAGATGATGGAAACCATGATCAATAGCCTTACGCCTACACGTGCCGAGGTAAACGATGTGGCAAATTCAGTGCTCGATGGAGCCGATGCCGTGATGCTTTCCGGAGAAACTTCTGTAGGGAAATATCCTATAGATGTGGTGAAAAACATTACTAAAATCATCAAAAATATCGAAAAAGATAAATTATATATCAGTACAAACAAGCCAATTGAAAAATCGAGCATTATTGAGGAAAGATACGTTACAGATATGTTGTGCTATTCCGCAGTAAGAATTGCTAAAAAGGCCAATGCCCAAGCTATTATTACGCTTACCAATTCGGGATATACTGCGTTTCAAATTTCTGCCCACCGCCCGAATGCCCATATCATTGTATTTTGTTCGAATAAAAGGGTTCTTACCAAGCTCAATTTGCTTTGGGGAGTTCGTGCTTACTTTTACAATATGCAAAAATCTACCGACGAAACAGTTATTCAGGTAAATATGTTGGCACACAACTATGGTTTTGTACAGCAAGGAGATTTTGTAGTAAACCTAAACGCTATGCCTGTTTACGAAAGCGGAAAAACCAATACACTTAGGCTTTCTACGATATAAAAATCATCTCAGGGTCAACAAGGTGAATGTGATGATGAGGTAATTGGGTAATTAGGTAATGTGATAATGTATTGGAAGCACTAAATCCACACTTTTATCTATTGATAAAAGCAGACAGTAAAACAATTACCTCATTACCTAATTATCTCATTTTTCTAACCTTATCTTCAGTATTTTAACTTTTCATGGCTTATCTTATCTAAAGGTAAATGTAGTGTTTCTAAATTTTAGATTTCATGGTAATATTTTTATATTTTTTTAATTGAAATTCAAGTTTGGCATTGTATTTTAATTAAGATGATATATAAACCTTAATTTATTTAATCACATGAAAAAGTTTTTTTTAACCATAGCACTTTCAGTAGCTGGAATGGGTTTTAGTCAGTATTACCCCAATAGCGAGGAATATTATGGTAATGAGTACTATAATAGCCAGTACAGTTATCCGGATGATTACTACTACGAATTTCCGGAGGATTATTACGATGATGGCTATTACAACGATTATAGAAACAGTATTGTAAGAATCAATTGGGATCGTTTTTTTGTAGAGTTCAATCTAAGTCCGGTTCAGATTAGGGAAGTGGTGTATCTCAATAACCGATTCAAAAATTTTGGACAATGGAATCGGTGTTACAGACATAATCCCGACAGATGGTATTACGACAGATACTTTGCCTTGGAAAGAATTTTAGGACCTCGTATATACATTAGTTTCCAAAAAAAATATTACAGAGGATATAGCCCTATTGTATATTTTCAGAGCCACAAGAGAAACTATTACGGGAAATACTACTCTGTAAGACCGTCTTACAGACTCCGAGATATTATTGAGTTTAGAACCAATGGTTTCAGAGGGAACAGCAACAATAATTCCGGTTGGAATGACAATCGCCAACGCAACTATGGCAATACC
>JAGOJI010000053.1 GCA_017995195.1 Cloacibacterium sp. | reverse complement strand
CTTCCTGTTTTTCTCTGTAAACATCGATATCAAATCCCGACAGCCACGATGCTAGCCGTATATTTTGACCTTGTTTACCAATGACTTTGGAGATTCTTCAACAGGTGTATAAACCAACGCGTAGTTTTCTTCTTCGTTGATCTCGATTTTATTGATGGTAACATTTCCTAAGGCTCTTTTTACCAATATTTCGGAATTTTTGGACCATTGGATAACGTCTATATTTTCGTTTTTCAGCTCTCGTACTACTCCATGAATTCTAGACCCCTTAACTCCTACGCAAGCACCTACAGGATCTATTCTATCATCATAAGCATCTACGGCAATTTTTGCTTTTTCTCCCGGAATTCTCACTACTTTTTTAAGTATAATGGTTCCGTCTTGAATCTCAGGAATTTCCAATTCCAAGAGCTTTTCTAAGAATTTGGGTGAGGTTCTTGAAACAATAATCTGTGGCTTAGAGCCTTTGAAATCTACCGCTTCAATAACCGCTCTGGCATTATCTCCTTTTCTGAAAAAGTCTGAAGGGATTTGATGCTCTTTTGGCAAGATAAACTCATTACCCTCGTCGTCTAACAAAATAACGTGTTTGTGACGGATATGGTGCACTTCTCCTATCGCGATTTCACCAATTCTGTCTCTAAATTGTTCGTATAAAACGGCGTTGTTGTGCTCTTGCAACTTGGTAGCCAAGATTTGCTTGAGCGTTAACACATTACGTCTTCCTAATTGCGACACGGGAATTTCCTGTGTAAATTCTTCTCCTACCTCGAAGGTTGGGTCAATTTTTTTGGCTTCAGATATTTCGATTTCCAAATCATCGTCTTCAGACATTTCGTCTTCAACAATTTTTTTGTTCAAAAAAATCTGAAAATCTCCCTTGTCGGGATTTACAATCACATCAAAATGGTCATCAGAATCGAATCTTTTTCTCAAAAGAGTCTTCAATGAATCTTCTATAATGGCCATCAAATCAATCTTACTGATGCCTTTCTCGTCTTTAAAATCCCCAAAGGATTCAATCAACGCTAAATTATCCATACTGTTCTTTATATAAGTGATAAATGATAGTTGATGAAATGAGTATCGACTATCATATGTTTTTTTTAATTTCTAAAATTTAATTTGTACCAATGCTTTTTTTATATCGGTATACGGAATTTCTCTTTCTTCCTCTACATCTACTTTTCCTTTGCCAATTTCTTTTGGCTTTCGGTATCTGAGAAGGAGCGTTATCTTTTCCTCATCTACCTTAGTAAGTTCTCCTTCTACTTTCGTATCGTTACTTAGTAAAATATCCAAATCTCTACCTACATTTTTCTGAAACTGCCGTGGAAAGGTTAGGGGTTCACTCAAACCGGCAGACATTACCTGCAAAGCAAAATCGTGCTCTTCTCTGTCCAAATTATTTTCTACGGCTCGGCTCGCATCTAAACAATCTTGCAAAGTAACGCCGTGGTCGCCGTCTAAAATTACTACAATATCATCTCCCGAGGAGATTTTTAAATCAATCAAATACAAATCTTCTCTGGTTTCGAGAAAATCATTGACCAATTGCTCTACTTTTGCTCTAAACTCCATTGTACTATCTCATTATTTTTCTACGAAAAAAGGCTTTCTTCCGAAGGCCTTTTCATCTCTATTCCGTAAAACTGGTGCAAATGTAAGGATTTTTTTTATTTTGTACAAATCTTAATTATTTGGCTATCATCTGTGGCTTGTGGTTTAAAAAAATAAGGTTATCAACCATCACACTCTACTTCACACTTTTTTGCAAAAAAAGATTTATCTTTGCAAGATATTATAAAAGCACAAAAAATTGAACATTACAATTGTCGGAACAGGGTATGTAGGGCTTGTAACAGGAACTACATTGGCAGAATTAGGAAATTCCGTCTACTGTGTTGATGTAGACGAGAAAAAAGTAGCGGGAATGAAAAACGGAATCGTCCCAATCTACGAGCCAAATCTGGAAGAAATGTTCCTGAGAAATATCCAGGCTCAAAGGCTTTTTTTCACCACAAACCTTAAAGAGGCACTGGACAAAAGCGAGGTAATTTATCTTGCATTACCAACTCCACCTGGTGAAGATGGTTCCGCAGATTTGTCCTACGTTTTGGGTGTTGCCGAGAAAATTGGTGAACTGATGACTGATTATAAAGTAATCGTCAACAAATCTACCGTTCCTGTTGGTACCGCCGAAAAAGTCCGAGAAACTGTTTCCAAAAAAACTGATATTCCTTTTGACGTAGTATCAAATCCCGAATTTTTACGTGAAGGCTTTGCTGTTGAGGATTCTATGAATCCTGCGAGAGTGGTAGTGGGAAGCTCTTCGGAGAAAGCCAAAGAAATTATGGCGAAAATTTATCAGCCCTTCACCAACACGGGAGTTCCTATTATTTTCATGGATGAAAAATCTTCGGAACTCACGAAATATGCAGCAAACTCTTTCTTGGCAGTGAAAATCACTTTCATGAACGAGATTGCCAATTATTGCGAAAAGGTTGGTGCCGATGTAGATAAAGTTCGCCTCGGAATGGGGAGTGACGACAGAATTGGGCACCGATTCTTGTTCCCGGGAATTGGTTATGGCGGAAGTTGTTTCCCAAAAGATGTAAAAGCCCTTATAAAATCCGGAAAAGACGAAGATTTTCATTTCAAAATTTTGGAAGCCACAGAAGACGTTAATCAAAAACAAAAAGTAATTTTGGTTGATGAGATCTCCAACTATTTTGGCGGGAATCTTCAAGGTAAAAAAATTGCAATGTGGGGATTGGCTTTCAAAGCAAATACCGATGATATTCGTGAGGCTTCTTCTCTTGACAATATTGAAATTTTGTTGCAAAAAGGGGCAGAAATTGTTGCTTACGATACCATTGCCGAAGAAAATGTAAGAAGAGTTTTAGGTGACAAAATTTCTTATGCAAAAGATATGTATTCTGCATTAGAAGGTGCTGATTGTCTGCTGATTGCCACAGAATGGAGCGAATTCAAAAATCCTAATTTTGAATTGATGGCTAAAAAACTAAAGAACAAGGCGATTTTTGACGGAAGAAATATGTTTGCCCTTGAAAACGTAGAAAATACAGGTTTCTTCTATAAATCTATTGGGAGAAGAACAGTAGAAAAGTAGTTTAATGGTTTAGTTGTTTAGTGTTCAAACGATTCAAACCCAATCAAACAAATTCAAACATAAAATAAAAAGCTGAAAGCAGATTGCCGAAAGCAGATTGCTACAAAATATGAAAAACATTATCATCACCGGAGGAGCCGGATTTATAGGATCGCACGTTGTTCGAGAGTTTGTAAAAAACCTGCCAAATACCAAGATCATCAATCTTGATGCTTTAACTTACGCCGGAAATCTTGAAAACCTGAAAGATATAGAAAACAAACCGAACTATATTTTTGAAAAAGCAGATATTACAAAGACCGAAGAACTTCAAAAAGTTTTTGAAAAATACAAACCGGACGCAATCGTTCATTTAGCGGCAGAATCTCACGTAGACAGAAGTATCACCGATCCAAACGCATTCATCAACACGAATGTTATTGGAACCGCCAATCTTTTGAATTTTGCAAGAGAATTTTGGACTTTAAATCCGGATCATCAACACGGAAATTTCCCCGATGAACCAAGAACCAACCTTTTCTATCACGTTTCTACCGATGAAGTGTATGGTGCATTAGGCGAAACAGGATTTTTCACGGAAAAAACTTCTTACGATCCAAAATCTCCGTATTCGGCTTCCAAGGCTGCTTCCGACCATTTGGTGAGAGCTTACGGAAATACGTATGGAATGCCGTTTATCATTTCAAACTGCTCCAATAATTACGGCCCAAATCATTTTCCTGAAAAATTGATTCCGCTTTGTATTCATAACATTTTAAACGAAAAACCGCTCCCAATTTACGGCGACGGAAAATATACAAGAGATTGGCTGTATGTAATAGACCACGCAAAAGCAATTTTCCAGATTTTCCACGAAGCAAAAACCGGCGAAACCTACAACATTGGCGGTTGGAACGAGTGGCAAAACATCAATTTGGTAAAAGAACTCATCAAGCAAGTGGACGAAAAAATTGGAAATCCCGCAGGTTATTCCGAAAAACTCATCACCTTTGTAAAAGACAGACCGGGGCACGACAAACGCTACGCAATTGACGCTACAAAACTTGCCAATGATTTGGGTTGGAAACCGAGCGTGACTTTTGAAGAGGGCTTAGCAAAAACTATTGATTGGTTTTTGGAAAATAAAGAGTGGTTGGAGAATGTGACGAGCGGCGATTATCAGAAATATTATCAAAAGCAGTATGAGTAATTGTTTAGTGGTTTAGTATTTTCGAAATTTAATAATTTTTGCTAATAGAATTAAGTTTTCAAACTAAGTAGCACCATCAAAAATTAGCTCCAAATAATAATAAACACCAAAAAATGCTAAAACACTAAACCATTAGTCCACTAAACAACATTTTCTCTTACAAACAAAAACGGAACGAAGTGTCATTAATAAAGTATCATAAGGATTTAAAGGTTTATCAGGATGCATTTTCCTCCGCCATGAAGATTTATGAACTTACAAAAAAGTTCCCCGTAGAAGAGCGTTATTCATTGACCGATCAAATAAGGAGATCATCACGTTCAGTTTGTGGAAACATTTCAGAAGGATGGCGGAAAAGACGTTACATTAAATTATTTGAAAATAAATTTGTAGATGCGGACGGTGAGGCAAGCGAAACCCAAAATTGGTTAGATTTTGCATTTGCTTGTGGATACATAAATGAGTTGGATTATAATGATTTGTACGAAAAATACAATGAAATTCTATCAATGCTCACATCAATGATTATTAATTCAAACAAATGGACTTTTCCACCAAATAAAAACTAAATTAAAAAAACATTAACCCACCACTTCACTAAACCACTAAACCATTAAACCACTAAACCATTAAATATGAAGGGAATAATACTCGCCGGAGGTTCCGGAACCAGACTTTATCCACTTACAATTGCTGTAAGTAAGCAGCTTATGCCGGTTTATGACAAACCAATGATTTATTATCCGCTTTCCGTGTTGCTTTTGGCAGGAATTCGTGAGATTTTGATTATCACCACTCCTCAAGATCAGGAAAGTTTCAAAAAATTATTAGGTGATGGTTCTTCAATCGGTTGTAAGTTTGAATATAAAGTTCAGCCTTCACCAGATGGTTTAGCTCAGGCTTTTATTTTGGGTGAAGAATTTATTGGTGACAATTCTGTAGCTTTAGTTTTAGGTGACAACATCTTCTACGGAAGTGGTTTACCAAAATTATTAGAAAGCAAAACAGATGTAAAAGGAGGTTGCGTTTTCGCATATCAGGTTTCAGATCCTGAAAGATATGGCGTGGTAGAATTTGATGAGCACTATAAAGCTCTTTCAATAGAGGAAAAACCTACAGAACCAAAATCTAATTATGCAGTGCCCGGTTTGTATTTTTATGATAATTCTGTCGTGGAAATTGCTAAAAACCTAAAACCTTCACATAGAGGAGAGTTAGAAATCACAGATGTTAATAAAATATATTTGGAGAAAGGGCAGTTAGAAGTAGGTGTAATGTCTCGCGGAACCGCATGGTTGGATACGGGAACTTTTGATTCTCTTCACGAAGCGTCAGAATTTGTAAAAGTTTTAGAGAAGCGACAAGGCTTCAAAATTTCTTGTATTGAGGAAATCGCTTACAAAAAAGGGTTCATCGATAAAGAACAACTTTTAGTTGCTGCAGATAAGTACGGAAAAAGCGGCTATGGTAATTACTTAAAACAAATAATATTAAAATAGAAGTAATAATTCTTATATGAATAACCCCCAACAACAGGAGTGGACAGAAACCATAGAACCTACCCATTCTCTTTTTGACTTAAAACTTGGCGAAGTTTGGCGTTACAAAGACTTAGTGTATATGTTTGTAAAACGGGATTTCGTTTCCGGTTTCAAACAAACCATTCTTGGTCCGGTTTGGTTTTTTATCAATCCTATTTTCACAACCATTGTTTATTTGATTATTTTTGGAAATATTGCACAGCTTTCTACAGATGGTGCCCCGAAAATTCTATTTTATTTGGCAGGTGTTACCCTGTGGAATTATTTTTCGTCTTGTCTTACGGGAACTTCCAATGTTTTTACCGGAAACGCAGGAATTTTCGGCAAGGTTTATTTCCCGAGATTGGTAATGCCGCTTACGATTGTAATTTCTAATCTCATGCGGTTTGGGGTACAGATGACTCTATTTTTAGTAGTTTTTTTCTATTATTGGTTCAAAGGTGAAGTTCAACCAAATTGGTGGATTTTGGCAACTCCGTTTTTAATTATTTTGATGGCAGCATTCGCATTGGGAGCAGGTATGATTTTTTCTTCACTTACTACCAAATATCGGGATTTGCAAATGCTTCTTGGCTTTGGCGTGAGTTTGTATATGTACACAACACCTGTAATTTATCCCGTATCTGCCCTTTCGGGAATTTTTAGAACTTTGGCAAGCTATAATCCGCTCACGGGAATTTTCGAATGCTTCAAATACGGTTGGCTCGGTGTAGGAGATTTTAATGTAACAATGCTGATGATTTCTTCTGTTCTCATTTTTATTATTTTAGCCATCGGGACAATAGTTTTCAATAAAGTGGAAAAAGGGTTTATGGACACGGTATAGCAATTATCTATGAATGTGATAAAATTTTTAAAATTTTTAAAAAAAATATATCATTTCGAAAGTATTTTCGATCAGTTCATTCATGAACATAGAAAAATAGAGAGAATAAATAATTTTTTTGGATCAAAAATAAACTCCAAAGCTTATATTTCTTTTGATGATTTTAATAATATTCAGTTATCAAAAAATGTGATAATAGGACCTTATTCTGTCGTTTATGTCACCAATTTCTCCGGCGAAAATAATTCAAGATTAGAGGTTGGAGAAAACACGTATATTGGTGATCAGAATAACATTCGGGCCGGTGGAGGAAGCATTGTCATAGGAAAAAATTGTTTAATTTCTCAACAAGTAAGTATTATTGCCTCAAACCACTCAATAAAAAAAGGAATTAACATCCACGACCAACCTTGGGATAAAGAGAAAACAGGTGTTACTATTGGTAATGATGTTTGGATTGGTTGCTCTTCTCAGATAATGCCCGGCGTAAAAATAGGAAATGGAGCTGTTATTGGGGCAGGAAGTGTGGTAACAAAAGACATTCCTGAAAATGCTATTGCTGTAGGAAGTCCTGCGAAAATAATAAAATATAGAAACTAATGTTAGCTCTAAAAGCAGAAAATATATCTAAACAATACCGACTTGGACAAGTGGGTACAGGAACGCTTTCTCACGATTTGAACCGATTTTGGCATCAGATAAGAGGCAAAGAAGATCCTTACCTAAAAATTGGCGAATCGAATGACCGCTCCAAAAAAGGTGAAAGTGAATATGTCTGGTCGCTCAAAGACATTAACTTTGAAATCGAACAAGGCGATGCCGTAGGAATTATCGGGAAAAATGGTGCCGGGAAATCCACTCTTTTGAAATTATTGAGCAAAGTTACCAAACCAACCACCGGAAAAATCTATACCAAAGGAAGAATTGCCTCCCTTCTCGAAGTGGGAACCGGTTTTCACCCCGAAATGACAGGTCGTGAAAATGTATATCTAAACGGAGCGATTCTCGGAATGACCAGAAAAGAAATTACCCGAAAATTCGACGAAATTGTAGATTTTTCGGGTGTGGAGCGATATATCGACACACCGGTAAAAAGATATTCCTCCGGAATGTATGTAAGATTGGCATTTGCTGTAGCAGCACACTTGGAATCCGAAATTTTAATTGTCGATGAAGTTTTGGCGGTAGGGGACAATGAGTTTCAGAAAAAGTGTTTGGGGAAAATGGATCAAGTAAATCAAGGAGAAGGTAGAACAGTATTGTTTGTAAGTCACAATATGGGAACCATCTCTTCGCTCTGTAAAAATACAATTCTTTTAAAAAATGGCGGTTTGGTAAATTTTGGGCAAACCCATAAAATTATAGATCAATATTTAAGAGTTAATGATGCAGGTGTAGGTGAAATAAATGATACTTCTATTCCTGAACCAAATAAAAAGGCAAAATTACGAAGGGCGTACATTACAGATTGTAACGGAAAAATATCTCCCGAAATAAATAATAAACATAAAGCATATTTCAATATAGAATTTGACATAATTGAAGAAACAAAAGGTTTAGATATTAACGTGGTTTTTGAACACATAGAATATGGTCCTATTTTTGGAACTTCTTCAAAGGATAACAACCTATTTGGATTTGATAGCCACATTTTCCCAAAAGGGAGAAACAAATTTCAAGTAGAATTACCTATGGAATATCTAAGAGGAGGAACATATAATGTTCAGGTAGGTATTAACATTCCAAAAATTGAAGGTATTGATAACTTCAAACAAGATTTGCAATTTACAATTATGGATACTACAAGCCCTGTAGCGATAACATCTGAAGGTAGGCTCGGAGCAATTTTACCTATTTTAAAATGGGAAAAAATATGAATAAGTACATTTTGAAAACTCTAAATTATTTAAGAAAAATATATACTTCTTATAATAAAATCGATTTAAATAATGGTTTTAATCACACCTTTCATCCTGAGTTAACAAATCAGGATGCCTCCAATTATATCAAACATCTTTTAGAACAAAATCTACCTTGTATGATTGCAAGATTTGGTGGAGTTGAATTAGCGATTTTAAACAATTATTTAGATATAAAGAAATCTAAACCAATACAGTATATTGACTATATAAAGGGTGAGCTAAGACATTTTAAATGGGATGATAAAATTTTTGAATATAATTATTTTTTATTTTCAAAAAAAAATCACAGCATAGAACACAGTATAAAAAAATTCAGCAAATTATTTCTTGAAGACATTAAAATGTTAGACGTACTGGGCTCTTGGCAAGAACAGGAAAAAAAAATAAAAAAATATTATCCTTCTAATATTAAAACCGTATCACTTTATGATTTAGAGCCTTATTATCATACAAAACCTTGGAGCAAAGCACTACAGGGCAAAAAAGTTTTAGTTTTTCATTCTTTTGAACAAAGTATTATAAGCCAATACAAAAAAAGAGAACTCTTGTTTGAAAATCCCGACGTTTTGCCTAGTTTCGATTTGAAAGTTATCAACACATTTCATACTTTTTCAGGAATTGACCAAGACAGGTTTGACGAATGGTTTGACGTTTTGAATTTTATGAAAAAACAAATGGAGGCAGAAGAATTTGACATAGCCATTATTGGATGTGGACCTTATGGATTCCATTTAGCAGCTCATGCAAAAAGAATCGGTAAAAAAGCTATTCATTTAGGAGGTGCCACACAAGTTCTTTTTGGTATTATAGGAGAAAGGTGGCTTACTGTACAAAGTCATCTATTGCCTATTAAAATCAATGAGCATTGGGTGAGACCAAGCATTTCAGAAACTCCTAAAACTGGAATAGCAGAGAAGTTGGACAAAGCTGCATATTGGTAAACTGAACCTAAAAATTAATCTTTAAAAACATTTGTTTGAAAAAAAAATTCATCACTTACGGAAGTAATGCTTTTATAGAATCTTCAAAAAGAATTATTGAAGAAGCAAAATCTTTGGAAATTTTTGACGAATTTATACGATATTCCGAAGAAAATTTGCCTTCGAGCATAAAAAATTCACCTTTATTTTTATCAAAGAAAGGCGGCGGATATTGGCTGTGGAAACCATTTGTCATCTATAATGCACTAATAAAGTCCAACGAAGGCGATATGATTACTTATGTGGATTGCGGCAGCAAGATATTCAAAAGTAGTTCTTGGCTAAAGTATTTTGAAACATTGGAATCAAAAAACGCAGTGTTTTTTCAGTACAGAGATGATTTTGACTACGGATGGAATAAATTCTGTGAAAGATTCGCAGACAGTCCAAAATTGAAACATTGGATTAAAAAATCCGCAATAGATGAATTCACTCCTATTTTTAACAGTGAAAACGATTGGTTGGAAAAAAATAAACTTTGGGCGGGTTTCCTTATTTTAAAGAATTGCAAGGAAACTCGTGATATGATTGGAGATTGGCTGAATACAATGCTTTATAAACCACATTTAGCATATGATCTTTTACTTTCTGAACGAGAGTCTCAAAAAGATTTTTTTTCGGAAAATCGGTACGACCAAACCATCCTTACCATTGCGGTAAGATATTACGAAAAATTTGGAAATTTATTGATACTTAACGAAGAAGCTGAACAAGAATATAAAAATCAAGCAGTAAGAGCAACACGAAAAGCAGATTCTTTGCCCCCAAAAAATATCTTCCAAAAAATATTAAACCGACTAAAATGACTAAAACCTCCAAAATATACATTGCAGGACACCGCGGAATGGTAGGAAGTGCCATCTATAGAAACCTTTTGGCAAAAGGTTTTTCCAATATTATTACCAAAACCTCCTCAGAGCTGGATCTACGAGATTCTGTTGCTGTTCAACAATTTTTCGAAACCGAAAAGCCGGAATTTGTATTTCTTGCTGCCGCAAAAGTTGGGGGAATTCTGGCAAACAATACTTTTCGTGCAGAGTTTTTATACGATAATTTGATGATTCAAAACAATGTCATTCATCAAGCTTATCAATCAGGTGTAAAAAAACTTCTGTTTCTCGGCTCAAGTTGTATTTACCCCAAGTTAGCACCACAACCTTTGAAAGAAGAATATCTTTTAACAGGATTGTTGGAACCTACCAATGAGCCTTATGCTATCGCAAAAATTGCCGGTATAAAAATGTGCGATGCTTACAGAAGTCAGTATGGGTGCAATTTTATCTCTGCAATGCCCACCAATCTTTATGGTCCAAATGACAACTACGATTTACAAAATTCACACGTTTTGCCGGCAATGCTTCGTAAATTTCATGAGGCTAAGTTAGAAGCCAAAGAATCTGTAGAACTTTGGGGAACAGGAACTCCATTACGAGAATTTCTTCATGTAGATGATTTGGCAGAAGCCTGCTATTTTTTAATGGAAAATTATGATGATTACGGACAGGTCAATATAGGAATTGGCGAGGATATTTCCATCAAAGATTTGGCTTTGTTGGTCAAAAAAATTGTAAACTACTCTGGAGAAATCATTTGGAACAGCGAAAAACCGGACGGAACACCTCGTAAACTGATGGACGTTTCCAAAGTCAACCAAATGGGTTGGAAAGCCAAAATAGGATTAGAAGAGGGGATAGAGAAAGTATATAAGGAATTTTTTAGTTGAAATGATTTACAGAAAAAAGATAAAGTATTTGGAAAGAGCTTTTCAAGAACTCATTAATGGAATTCTCCTAAAAAAGAAATCACTAAAATTTACTAATATGGGAGGAGTACCGGTTCCGATATTTTACAATCCAATCAAAAAAAAGTTCAATGTTTATTGTACCGATAAATTAAAATCAGATATAGAATTTTTTTCTGTAAAAGGAACAACGAGGGACACAATAAAGAACTCCGCATCAAAGTGCAAAATCTTCTATACCGGAGAGTGCGTTTCCAAAAACTCTGTATTAGGAAATACAGAATTAGAAAATAATCTTGTAGATCTTGTAGATTTATCTATTGGCTTTGACTTTCTATCCAATCAGAACTATATAAGGCTACCCTTGTGGATTTTATATTTCTTTAATCTTGATGATGATTTAGACAGCATTCATAAAAAAATACAGAATTTTAACAATAAAGAAATCTCGCACAGAAGCAGATTTGCATCTCTTATCGCTACGGAGGACATCAAGGGAATAAGGACAAAAATATACAACTGCATTTCAAAGATAGAAAAAGTAGATTGTGCCGGAAAACTCATGCACAATGATGATAGCCTAAAAAATAATTTTAATGACCATAAAATAAATTATCTGAATCACTTCAATTTTAACATTTGTCCGGAAAATGCACAAAGTGATGGCTATGTAACAGAGAAAGTTTTTGAAGCGTTACAATCTGGCTGTATTCCCATTTATAATGGATGGAGCAAAAATCCGGAGCCACATATCCTTAATCCATCTTCTTTTTTATGGTTTGATGAAGAATCAGAAAATTTAGATTTAATAGAGGAAGTAAAATATTATCAAGAAAACCCTAAGGCATTTTGTAATTTTAAGAAAAACAATCTTCCCTTTTTGGATACAGCAACCGATGCAATTGATCAGGTTTTAAAAACATATAATGAAAAAATTAATACTATTTTTGAAAAATTAGGATAAATCCACTTAATTTATGAAAAAAGCACTTATCACAGGAATTACAGGGCAAGATGGTTCTTACTTAGCGGAACTTTTATTAGAAAAAGGGTACGAAGTACACGGAATCAAAAGACGAGCGTCCTCCTTCAATACTCAAAGAATCGACCATTTATATGTTGATTTGCACGAAAAAAATGTCCGTTTCAAATTACATTATGGAGATTTGACGGATTCCACCAACATCATCAGAATTATTCAAGAAATTCAACCGGACGAAATCTACAATCTCGGGGCAATGTCCCACGTAAAAGTAAGTTTCGACTCACCGGAATATGTTGCCAATGTAGACGGAATAGGAACTTTACGAATTTTAGAAGCCGTGAGAATTCTCGGACTGGAAAAGAAAACCAGGATTTACCAAGCCTCAACCTCCGAATTATACGGCGGTTTAGCAGAAAATAAAAATGAAAAAGGCTTTTATGACGAGGATTCGCCATTTTATCCACGATCTCCCTATGGAGCAGCAAAAATTTACGGCTACTGGATTACCAAAAACTATCGTGAAGCTTACGGAATGTATGCCTGCAACGGAATTCTTTTCAACCACGAATCGCCAAGACGTGGCGAAACCTTTGTAACTCGAAAGATTACTATGGCAGTAGCTCGCATTGCAAAAGGAAAACAAGATATTTTGTATCTCGGAAACCTCGATGCACAGCGAGATTGGGGACACGCCAAAGATTACGTAGAAGCCATGTGGAGAATCCTTCAACAAGATAAGCCGGAAGATTTCGTAATTGCCACCGGTAAAACAACCTCCGTTCGAGATTTTGTAAAAATGGCATTTGCAGAAGTAGGTATAGAGCTCAGTTTCGAAGGCGAAAACGAAAATGAAATTGCCAAAATCGCCAAATGCAACCACTCTGAATATCAAATTCCGGAAGGAACCATAGTGGTAAAAATTGACCCGGAATATTATAGACCTACCGAAGTAGATTTACTAATCGGTGATCCTACCAAAGCCAAAACCCAATTGGGTTGGGAGCCAAAATACGATTTGCAAGGTTTGGTGAAAGAAATGATGGAGTGTGATTTAAAATTAGTAAACTAAAAGAGCATATGATTTTTTAAATTTATAGAAAGTTAAAAAAGGAAATCAACCTTTTTAAAAGAAAACAAAGAAGTAAGGAGGTTTTCAAGAGTCAAACAAAACTGTATAGCTCTATATTGAGAAAAGGTGACCTGTTTTTTGACGTAGGAGCAAATTGGGGCGAAAAATTAGAAATCGTAAAAAATATGGGCGTCAAAACCGTGGGGTTTGAACCACAAAAAATCTGTTACGATGCTCTAAAACAAAAATATACACAGAATGTGTCTTTAGAAAATATTGCATTATCTGACAAGCAAGGAGAAATGGAAATGTATATTTCTAACGCAGATACGCTATCAACACTATCTAAGGATTTTATTACTAAAACATCCGAACAAAAAGGTAGATTTAGCCAATATACATGGGAGGATAAAGTGATAGTAGAGGTAGATACATTGGAGAATATGATCCAAAAATATGGCAAACCTCGTTTCATAAAAATAGATGTAGAAGGATTTGAAGAATTTGTTCTAAAAGGATTAAAAACACCTGTGGATTATATTTCTTTTGAATTTACAGTTCCAGAACTCCATCAAAACTTAATAAACTGTGTGGAACTTATCAACACAATATATTCAGGAAAGGCTATGTTCAATGTTTGTCAAGGTAGCACCTATGTTTACCAGTATTCTTCTTGGAAAAACTATAGCGAATTTATAGAACTCATCAATAAAGATGAATTTATAAATATTGGTGGAGGAGACGTTTATGTGAAAAGTGAAGAAGTATACTGATTCTAACAAAACCTGTTAATTTTAATAAATTTGTAGTATCGCAAAATATTATAGCAACCACTATAAAATGTATAGCAGAGAAGAAGAAAATGCTTATTCGAAGAGAGAAGAGATTAGTTGAAAATTTTAAAAATCTACTTCCAAAACTATAGCAAATATTAAAGCTTTTCCTTGTAAAATAGGTAACCCTAATAAACTATTTTGAAAAAATTTGTAATAGAACCCATAGGAGGTTTAGCCAACCGTTTGAGAGCCTTGTTTTCTGCCAAAATATTGGCAGAAAAATACAACTATGAACTAAAGGTAAATTGGATTGCCAACGAAGAATTGAACTGTGCATTTCATCACTTATTTCTACCCATTCAAAATATTGAGGTTTTCGAGGACAAAATATTGAGCCAAAATATTCCCTCTACAATTCACTCCCAAGGTTTTATGAGTAAAATCCAAAGAAACCTGCTAATAAAACTCAAATATGGTTTTGATGAGGTCTTGAAGGGAACCTATCCGGAAGAAGTTAGTTTTGTGAAAACCATCGAAACATTGCTTCAAAAAAATAAAAATATCTATGTGAGATGTTGCGAGTCTTTTGTTCCC
>JAGOJI010000131.1 GCA_017995195.1 Cloacibacterium sp. | reverse complement strand
GCTCTGCTACAAGCGGCTCTTTGAAATGGTATTTCCTTTGTTTTTGCGGTTTCTATAATGAGTTCTCTTACTTTGTGGTGTATCGCAGGTGCATAAGAAATTACAGGACCATCGCCACATTTTTGCAGTCCTTCTTTCTTTTTTTCAATCATGGGTGTTGTGGTATCGTGGGTTACATCGGTAACAATGGCTAAATTAGGTTTAATGCGTTGGGCAACCATCTCAGCACCTCTTAAACCGATTTCTTCTTGTACAGAATTAACGATATACAACCCAAAAGGTAAATTATTCTTGTTTTTGTGGAGGAGTTTCGCCACTTCGGCAATCATAAATCCGCCCATTCTGTTGTCCAAAGCACGGCAAACAAAATAGCGGTCATTCAGCACGAAAAATTCGTCGGGATAAGTAATAATCGCTCCGACATGGATTCCTAATTCTTCCACTTCTTGCTTAGAAGTTGCTCCACAATCAATAAAAATGTTTTCTATTTTTGGGGTGGGTTCATCTTGCTTCACTCGGGTATGGATGGCAGGCCAACCAAACACACCTTTTACTACGCCCTTTTCTCCATGGATATGTACTACTTTGGACGGAGCAATTACTTGGTCTGACCCGCCATTTCTAATGACATAAATAAGTCCATCGTCCGTAATATAATTCACATACCACGAAATTTCGTCGGCATGGGCTTCTATTACCACTTTGAACTCCGCCTCGGGGTTGATGATTCCGTAAGCCGTTCCGTAATGATCCACCTCTATTTTATCTACAAATGGCGTAATGTATTGGCACCACAACTGTTGTCCGTTTTGCTCGAAACTTGTTGGCGATGCAACATTTAAATAGTTTTCTAAGAATTTTAATGATTTTTTTTCAAACAGCATAAGAAAGGGAATGATTTTTGTTGATAAAAATTCAGTTATTATTTGATGTAAAATTAATGAAAATTTATCAATCGTTTCTGTTGTTTTTTCTTTTTGCGTGTGCAACAGCTACAGCACAAGATACCTTGAAAGTAATAGATTTCCAAGATGCCAAAAAAGGAAATTTTAAAACCGATGAATATGGGAACACCTATATTTATGACGAAAATCTAAAGGCAAGAATCTATGAAATAAATGGAGAAAAAGTAGTGGTAATGGACGAGATACTTCTTATGCCCAAGCCAAAATTCAACAACAAATTAGACCAAAACTACTATAATTTCCTGAACAAAAAACTCAATCGCGTATACCCTCTGTTTTTAACTGCTCTAAAACAATATCGCGACATTCAAGAAGAAATGGCACATCTGCAAGAAGACGCCAAAAGAAAATATGTGAGATCCCGACAAGATGAGCTCGCCAACCAATACGAAAAACAACTCAGAGATTTAACAACCACCGAAGGACAAGTGTTTGCAAAACTAATGAACCGTGCCACCGGAAAAACGGTATACGAAATTATAAAAGAGTTACGTGGTGGCTGGAGTGCTTTTTGGTGGAATGTAAAAGGGAATATGGCAGATATTGAACTAAAAAAACCGTACGACCCTTATAAAAATCGTGATGACGAATATTTGGAGTCTTTACTACAATCTAACTGGAGATTAGGTTATTTCAAACCTTATAGTGGTTTTGAAACTTTCAAAATCGTACGTCCTTAAAAAAATTAAAGGTTTCTGTTTTGAAGTTTTTCAAAAACAATCTTATCAATCGGTAATGGCAAAGGGCTTTCTTCTTCTAAGGAAATCCACTCAATTTTCTCAATACTATCATCTAAAATCTTGAGTTCAGAAAGGTTTAGGACATCTACTTTATAATAAATGGTAAGGAGTTGTTCGTTTTCCCGAAATCTTGAGGCGAGAAACTCTTCCTGGGTATAGAAATGTTCTACTATTTCTATTTTTAAATTCAATTCTTCTGCAAATTCCCGATGGAGACAGTCGATAACTCCCTCGCCAAACTCCAATCCGCCTCCCGGAAGTTTGAGCAATTGCTCCCCTGCATAGCCTTCTCTTAAAGCCAATAATCTATTTTCATCAATATAAATTGCGTATACCCGAATGTTTATTTTATTAATCATGATTGATAGTTGATGGTTGATAATTGATGGTAATTGGTAATTAGTAGGTTATGTTGCGTTCTCCATATCTAACAACTTTACGATTTTACACCTCACGATTTTACAGCTTTACACCTTACCACTTCACAGCCAAGCATTAATCATTTCTCTTTTGCCTTTTGGTCCTTCTAATTTTTCAACTTGGAAACCGAGTTCTTGTAAAATACGCCTTACACTCCCTTTAGAAGAGTAAGTCGTGAGCAAGCCACCTCGTTTCATTTTTTGAGAAACCATCTCAAAAAGTGGTTTTCCCCACAAATCCGGCTGCACTCTCGCCCCAAAACAATCGTAGTACACCAAGCCTATTGGAGGAAGTTCAGTATTTTTTAAATCAAAAAAATCGGCATTTATTTTTGTTAAATGAAAATTGGGTAATATTTCTACTTTGCTACCCCACTCACATTCGTGGATTTTTTGATTGACTTGGCTTATCAAATCGTTTTCAAAAAGACTATTGTATCCTAATTCTTGAATTTCTGATAATTGTACCGGATATTTTTCGAAAGTAAAATACTGAATATGGAGATTCGGTCTGTTTTTTAAAAATTCATCAATTGTAACCAAAACATTCAAACCTGTACCAAAACCCAATTCTAAAATATTGATTTCGCAATATTTTATTTTATTTAATCCATTTTTAATAAAAACATGTCTCGCTTCTTGCAACGCACCATGATGAGAGTGATAACCCTCATTGAGTTCTTCTATATATAAAGTTTTACTATGGTCTGCGGTGGTTTTTACTATCCTGTTCAAAATCTTTTTCTACAAAAATAATATAAAATTTTCACCTTTTAAATTTTATGTTAAATTTGCATTCACTACCTATAATTTTTTATAAAATGATAATTCAAAAAACCACCCAATCTCGTTTAGGTTCTTTCGATCAAAACAATTTTTCGTTTGGTAACACCTTCACCGATCATATGGTAATTTGTGAATACGAAAACGGAAAATGGGACGAAGTGAAAATAATGCCTTACGGTCCGCTTCCTTTCACTCCTGCTATGATGGGCGTAAACTACGGACAAGCCTGTTTTGAGGGTATGAAAGCCTACAAAGATAAAGATGGGGAGGTTTTTATTTTCAGACCTGAAAAAAACTTTGAAAGAATCAATAAATCGGCAAAAAGATTGGCAATGCCACAACTTACGCAGGAGATATTTATTGAAGGACTAAAAGCATTTGTAGATATCGACAGAGGCTGGGTTCCTCATGGGGAAGGTTTTTCCTTGTACATCCGCCCTTTGATCTTTGCTACAGAAGAAGCCCTAAAAGCAAGGATTTCTGAAAAATATATGTTTGCTATTGTAGCTACACCTGCTCAGAGTTATTATATAGAACCTGTTTCTGTAAAGATTTCAGATTACTATTCCAGAGCGGCAAGTGGTGGTGTAGGCTCTGCTAAAGCTGCAGGCAACTATGCAGGTTCATTTTACCCTACAAAGTTGGCCAACGAAGAAGGCTACGAACAAATCATTTGGACAGATGATGCTACCCATGAATATTTTGAAGAAAGTGGTACCATGAACGTGATGGTAAGAATTAATGATACCATTTACACACCAAAAACCTCTGATAAAATCCTCGACGGAGTTACCAGAGACAGCATCATTCAGTTAGCGAGAAAAAGAGGAATAGAAGTGGTGATAGACGATGTGAGTGTAAAACAAGTAATAGAAGCACACCAAAACGGAACTCTGAAAGAAGTGTGGGGCGTAGGAACGGCAGTAGTTACCAGCGTTTTTCAGGCAATTGGCTACAAAAACGAAAAGCTGGAGCTTCCTAAACTAACAGCCGACGAAAGTTTTGCACTAACCCTAAAGAAAGAACTCATCGATATCCAAACCAACCAAGCCGAAGATCCTTTTGGGTGGAGAATAAAAGTGGAGAAAAAATACTAATCTTGTTTAGAATTACAAATATTCCCCAAACCTCGCCCACAGCGAGGTTTTATTTTTGCATTTTGTGCAGATAGAAGAGATAGAAGCACCGTTTTATCTAAAAACTGTGGTTTTCTACCTATATTTGGCATATTAATAGCACTTTAAAGTTTCCTTAATCACCGTTTTTAGAAAAATCACTAAAAAAAATCATTTTTATGGAAAAAGAAATCAATAGTCTTAGCGATGCTTTAGTAGAATCTTGGAGAAATTTCCAAGACGATTTACCATCTATTTTAATAGCTTTCTTGGTTTTTATGACGGGTAT
>JAGOJI010000130.1 GCA_017995195.1 Cloacibacterium sp. | reverse complement strand
ATTCAATACTCCGGGAATTAATCTAATAATGGCATCTGCCAGTACACAGGCTGCTAACTCGCCTCCGGTAAGCACAAAATCTCCAATGGAGATTTCTTTGGTTACATGTAGATCACGCAATCTTTGGTCGATTCCTTTATAATGTCCACAGATAAAAATTAAATTATTTTTAATGGAAAGTGTGTTGGCTATTTTTTGGTTAAGCGTTACTCCATCGGGAGTGAGATAGATAATCTCATCATAATTTCTCTGTGACTTCAACTGAGAGATACATTTGTCTAAGGGTTCCACCATCATAACCATTCCGGCTCCACCTCCGTAGGGTGTATCATCGATTTGTCGGTAATTATTGGTAGAAAAATCTCTTACATTATGAAAAAAAACTTCCACCAACCCCTTTTGTATAGCACGTTTTAAGATAGAAGCCTGAAAGGGACTTTCCATGAGTTCGGGCACAACAGTAATAATGTCTATTCTCATAATGCAAAAATAGTGATTATATCATAACTCTATCCACTAAATGCCCAATAGCTAACATAGAAATTATCTCACTTTATGAAATCTAAAAATTTCTTATTGATAAAAAGAATTGTTAATTTTGTTTTTTCAATTAAAAAACCGATAATGGCATCTTTAAATTCTCCTGACTTGTTAAGCAAAATCAAAAAAATAGTTTTTATAATTGTTCCCATCATTATTATTCTCTTTCTTACGCTATCCGGATGTTCGAGAGTTGAACCCAACTATGAAGGGGTATTGATGGAAAATTACGGAAGAAACGGCATGGAAGATTTTAAAACCGTTACGGGAAGACAATGGACTTTTTGGCCCGGCACCACACTCTACCAAGTTCCTATGTTTGAGACCAGTGGAGATCCTTCCGAAGTTACCATTAATGCTAAAGATGCCGGAGTTTTCTCTGTAGATCCATCTTATCAATATCAACCTATTCGGGGAAAAGGCGTGGCTATTGTTTTCAATTACAAACATTTAGGAATTAATCAACCCGAAGTGATGATGGATAATGTGGAAGCATCGATTTTGAATAAATTGGTAACCAATGCGTATCGCGAAGAAGCAAGAAACTACACCACAGATAGTTTAATGAACAATTTAAATGCATTTGAAAAACAAGTTGAAATTCGCCTAAAAAAGGACTTTGATGCTAAATTTTTTCAACTCAATAATTTAACTTCCGGTTTGAAACCGCCAAAATCTATGGCAGATGCGATTGAGGCAAGGAACAACGCCATACAACAAGCAGAACAAGTAAAAAATGAATTAGAAGTTTCCAGAATGAATTTGGAAAAAGCAAAAATTGATGCAGAAGCCAACCGCGTAAGAGCCCAAGGATTAGATGGCAAAATCCTTCAAGAAAAATGGATAGAAGCAATTAGAAATACCAGCAATAAAGTCATCATTACTGATGGAAAAACCCCTGTAATGCTCAATGAAAAGTAACTATCTCAACCTGTTTTTATTCGTTTTAGCGAATATTTTAATGATGAGTATCCATCGTATGGCGTTTCAAAAAATGCCCATTCTTTTGTTGGCAACTATTGTTATTCATTTTATTATTTTGATAAAATTTCCTTATCAGAAATTAAAATAAAAAGCTATTTCTTTCCAGAAATAGCCTAAATAATTGATTACCAATTTTTCTGTGGAGTTGGAGGGATTCGAACCCTCGTCCAAACAAGCAATACATAAGATTTCTACATGCTTATTTTGCTTTTAGTTTTCGACCAAAAACAGAGAGCAAACACCCAATTTTTGGCTTATCTTCTGTGGTTTTCGTTCCCGAATCGAAGTTCTTCGAGACTTATTTCTGCATTGCTATGCCCCGAAACCAAACGCCGCAGAACGAGGCTTTTGTGGGACATCTTGCTTCCTTACTATCTTCGGGAAAACGCTTAGAATCCTACTATCATTCAGATTAAGCTGCAAGAGCAAACTCTTGGTCGCCAGTTAAATTGTTGTAGCAAGGGATTTAAGAGATCGCACTACGGTTCTCTGCATGCTTACTTACCCATTGGTCTTGCTGTCGAAACCAGTCAACCCCAAATAATAAGTAGTGCAAATTTATTAATTTTAATTGATAAATAGATGTTTGTTGATATTTTTTGCGGTTAAGACATCTATCTCAGGTCACAAAGGCATTGATTTGCAAAAAAATGTACAAAAGCTAAAGATATACTATTTATAACTTACAAATTTTGAGGATTGTTATATCACGACTTACGACTTTATATCCTTTTAAAATCCATTAAATTTCCTATTTTTGTTGTCAGACTATAACAAATAAATTCTTTCATCATGCCAAAAATATCGCATAGAGCCGAAAAAATGCCGTCATCACCCATCCGAAAGTTGGTTCCTTACGCTTTAGGAGCAAAAAGTCGTGGCGTTTCTGTTTATCATTTAAACATTGGAAACCCTGATATCGAAACACCCAAAACAGCCTTAGATCAACTGAAAAATATTGATTTGAAAGTTTTAGGATATTCGCTTTCCGAGGGGAATATTGAATACCGAACCGAACTTGCAAAATATTACAACTCTCTCGGTTTTTCAGACTTAGCAGCGGAGCACTTTATCGTTACCAATGGTGGATCCGAAGCTCTGAATATTGCACTTTCCGTAATTTGCGATGATGGAGACGAAGTTATTATTCCTGAGCCCTATTACGCCAATTACAATGGTTTTACAGAAGCAATAGGTGTAAAAGTAGTTGCTATCCCATCTTCTATAGAAACAGGTTTTGCTTTGCCTAAAATAGAAGAGTTTGAGCAAAAAATTACAGACAAAACACGGGCAATCCTCATTTGTAACCCCGGAAACCCAACCGGTTATCTTTATACCAAAGAAGAATTACAAAAATTAGCCGACATTGCACTAAAACACGATATTGTCATTATTTCTGATGAAGTGTATAGAGAGTATGTGTATGACGGAGAAAAGCAAATCTCTATATTAGAATTCCCCGAGCTAAAAGAAAACTGCATTGTAATTGACTCGGAATCAAAAAGATACTCTATGTGTGGGGTAAGGATTGGTTGTATGGTTACCCGCTCCAAAAAAATCTACGATTTTGCCATGAAATTTGCACAAGCACGCCTTTCGCCGGTATTAATTGGTCAAATTTTGGCAACAGCCGCACACAAAAACGATACAGAATACATAAAATCTGTACGTGAGGAATATACAAAACGCCGAAATCTTTTGGTAGAGTTATTAAACGAAATTCCGGGAGTGAAATGTCCTACTCCCAAGGGGGCATTTTATTGTGTAGTAGAATTGCCCGTAGATGACAGCGAAAAATTTGCACAATGGCTACTCGAGAGTTTTGAAGACAATAAAGAAACCGTAATGGTAGCTCCGGCAGGAGGTTTTTATAGCAATCCGGAACTTGGCAAAAAACAAGTAAGAATTGCCTATGTACTCAATGAAAATGATTTAAGGCGAAGTGTAGAACTTCTAAAAATGGCATTAGAAAAATATAACAACCCATAAAACTAAAAACGGACTTCGGTTCGTTTTTTTTTCTTAACAACCTTTACAAATATTCAATAAAAAATATTCATATCTGTAACACTCCGCTATCTTTTGCTACTTATTACAAAAAATAACCCATGTTAGTCATTGAAGATTTACACAAATCCTACGATACCGGCAAAAGCAAATTACATGTTCTTAAAGGGATTGATTTATCTATTCAAGAAGGTGAGTTTGTATCTATCATGGGCTCGTCGGGTTCCGGAAAATCTACATTGCTCAATATTATTGGGATTTTAGATGAAGCGGATTCGGGAAAATATGAGCTCGATGGTGTACCCATAAAAAACCTCAATGAGGTAAAAGCTGCCGAATACCGAAGCAAGTTTTTGGGGTTTATATTCCAATCTTTTAATTTAATTAATTATAAAACTGCTTTGGAGAACGTAGCACTCCCACTCTACTATCAAAATGTTTCCCGAAAAGAGAGAAATGCAAAGGCACTAGAATATTTGGAAAAAGTAGGACTTAAAGATTGGGCAACACATCTCCCTAACGAGCTTTCGGGCGGACAAAAACAAAGAGTTGCCATTGCCCGAGCATTGATAACTGACCCCAAAATAATTCTTGCTGATGAGCCTACAGGAGCCTTAGATAGCAAAACTACGCACGATATTATGAAGTTGCTTCAAGAAATTAATAATGAAGGAAAAACCATTATTGTCGTTACCCATGAGCCCGACGTGGCTGCACAAACCAAAAGAAATGTTATCTTAAAAGATGGCATTATTGAAAGTGATGAACTTATAAAACAGATAGTTTTATAAGGTAGAATCCAATATAAAATTGAATGCAAACTTGAATTGATTTAAAATA
>JAGOJI010000129.1 GCA_017995195.1 Cloacibacterium sp. | reverse complement strand
ACTCATGGGCTGGCGGATACTCATAGAGGAGCCTTCGGCATCGCTGAGTTGTCGCATAAAAACTCCGGGAGTTTTGTTCACCAATTCCCACATGGTTCGGGCTTTGGTCTGTTCGATGATTTTTCTGTCGAGCTTAGTAATGGCAATCGGTGCTTCCGAGCGGTTGATATAAGTTCTGGAAGCCGTCATAATGACTTCTTCTACCTGTTTTTCCTGTACAAGTGTATCACTTTTCTTTTTTTGATTGACCTGTGCTAATGCTATGGTTGAGCATAAAAGCATCACAGGAAGTACAATTCTCTTCATAAATGTTATTATTTTTAATGTTATTTTTTAATCCTTTAATCTTTTCAACATCATTCCATCTTCAGTCGATTGATTTTCCCCAGTGCTACATAACACAAAATACCGCTCAACACCACTAAAAACAGGATATTGAAAATAAATCGAGAGCTATCTATATTTTTTTCTACAAAATGGGCTTTAGGGATTTGGTCGTAATCGGTACTTTTAAATTTTTCGGCTTCAAATATTTTTTTAGCAAAAAACGTTCTGTACTGCTCTCTGAAATCATTGAGTTGAGAGGTAAATTCCGAATAGCGTTCTTTGCTATTACCCGAAAGATAATCTACCATTTTCTGCATCATCACCGCAGGAGAAAGGAATCTGTAATGTTCTATGGTTGTTTCCTGATTTTCTAATTGTCGTTCAAATTGGTCTTCCATAGGTTTCATTTTTTCATTTACGGCGACATCTACAGAGAATCGATCTATGGCATTTTTAATTCTTTTGTCGGCATTAGGATTGGGAACCAAATCCGGGTGGTCTTCCATAAACTGATTCAAAGCCTCGTTACTCTTGTTTCGAATACTGTCTGCCACTTCTCTTCTTTCTGCTATCAGAGCGATTTTGGAAGGCATTGGGTGGATTTTTGTTGAAAACTCTTTGATGAATCCCGGAAGCAATACCACCAAAATCAACCACAAAGAGGCGAGAATACTGGCATTGAAACTGGAAGATTTTTGATAAGAATTAACCCATAGACTTACCGCACACCAAAATGCGATGTACAAAGCGATAATTAACAGTAAAATCCAAAACTGAAGCGTAAAGAATGCCGAAAAAATTCCCGTGACGGCTATACCTATAATTAATAACAGAATAGTGGAAAAATACAGAACCAGTCCTCTGAAAAGAAACCTTGCAGTTACGATTTGTTTAAAACTCGTAGAACCGCTTAGTAGTAGCCCCATGGTACCGTGTTCCTTGTCAAAAGAAGCAATGTTGTAGGTAATCGCAATGACCAAAAGGGGTAAAATAAACACCAGCACAAAGCCTATATCAAAATGCCCATTGTACAAAACTGAAGCGTTTTCTATTTCTGCTGTATGGAAAAGAGTGGTCTTTTTATACAATCCCAATCGGTAATAGTTGGGCTTTACATCACTTTCCCCGATATTGATGAAGGATAAATCTGTTGGGGGCAAATAGAAAGTTCTGTTCCCCGTAGAGTTAGCAGCACCTAACGGACTGGAAGGGTCTCGGTGACCGTTTCCTTTAAATTCTTCATTCTTTTTTTCTAATTCAGCCACTACATTTTTGAATTCGCTGTGGCTTTTTTGTTCCTTATCTTTAATAAATTCAATGGAATTTTTTCTAAACTCGCTGTGCCTTACGCCCGTGTAAAAAGCGGCGGTTAAAAACAGAATGAGAACAACAATCAAAGACTTAAAAAGCCCTGACTTCTTGAGTCGAATCCATTCAAATTGTATGATTTTTTGTGTAATATTCATTTTTGTTGATGATTGATAGTTGATAAATGATAAGTGATGAATGATTATTGAAAGATTTAAAGATTTAAAAATTTTTAATCTTTTCAACTTCACGACTTTGCGACTTTACATCTTTACGACTTTACAATCTATATTGGTTTAAGATTTTGTTCGGCTTTGTTTCGTAAATAGAAAGTAAGTCCCAGCCATAGTAGCAATGCCACAATATTGAGCCACTGATTCACGATTACTTTGCCAAACGAAGGTTTAGTAAATTCAAAATTCTTAACTGTTTTCCACAAGTTTTTTCCGGCATTATAGCTGTAGCCTTCTTCTTTTCCTTTGGTAGACCCATATTTTACGATGTTGCTATTCATTTTGGCAGCAATACCTCTTCGGTGTACTTCTGCCTGATTGGTAAAATCTAAATGTCTGTAAATATTGGTCTCGCTTAATCCGAAAGATAAATTTCGCATGGCTAACAAAGGGGAGAATATAGCTCCCGCATTCATGAATTGATCTTGTTTCACAAATTGTTGATGTACATCTCCATAGTTTTTATCATAGGCTGCATAATCTCTTTTTTCGCTCTGTTCCAAAGCGACACCACCAAAACCAATCGGTAAATCCTCTATTTTATTTACCTTATACACCGCAAAAAGACTGTCTTTTAATTTTTGCTGAAAGATTTCATAAGAACCTTTTCCGTCCATTCCTTTGGCTCTTTGTTCATTTACGATATAGGTAAATTCGTATGAAGAAGGAGTTTTATAAAGGTGTTTGGCAATACTTCCGTACAGCCTTGGCAGTATAAAAGTGGCGATTACCCAAAAACCAATACTCACTATCAAAACTTGTGAAGAAGTTTTGAAGATAGCCGATAAATACACGGATAAATTGGTAATTAAAAAATACAGAATGAGATAAAAAACCACTGTTATAGCTAAAAATCCTAATTCTCTGCCAATTTCCCCACCCGCAGTTACGAATAAAGTAATGACTAAAAGAATGACTTGTGGCACAAATACGAACAATAAAAAAGCCTTTAGTGTTCCTATAATTTTACCAAATAAAATATACCTGCCTGATGCTCCCGTGCTTAGAAGCATGGTAAGCGTTCCGTTTTCTTTTTCTTTCGTTACGGAATTGAAGGTGAGAATCAATAAAATTAAAGGCAATAAAAACTGCCATAGAAAACCTATGGTAACAGAGTTGTATTTAATCAACGAGTTTCCGTCATCTACTACCCGCATCATCACTTCGTTTTGGTTGTGTGCTTCCAGCCAAGTCGCAGAGCCTAAAAAATCTTCCATACCTTTATCCATGATAGATAATGCCGGTACAGGTTTGAAGGCGTACAAGCCATAATGTGCCGCAGAGTGTGGTCCTTTATCTTCCTGATTCAGCCACTGTTTGTAGCTTTCTTCTTGTGCATGGGTTCGGGTTTCTGTATTTTCTTGGAAATAACTAATGC
Source organism: Cloacibacterium sp. (assembly GCA_017995195.1). Taxonomy (GTDB): domain Bacteria; phylum Bacteroidota; class Bacteroidia; order Flavobacteriales; family Weeksellaceae; genus JAGOJI01. Next base: position 1,165 of record JAGOJI010000129.1, on the reverse strand, counting down.
CATTGAACAAGCCCAAGAAATAAAATAACCAAGCAACCACCACAAGACCTCTGAATAAAGAAGAAGAAACCATTCCCCGATATTCCTTTTTCGCCAGTAAATTTTCTGCCATGATTTAGTTATTTTTAATGATGTCCAAATACCTGTTCTCCAGCTCTGTATGAGAGATTTCCGAAGCAGGAATTACTTGTTCCAGCACGCCGTTTTTCATAATCCCGATTCTGTCTGCCACTTCTTTGGCACGGAAAATATCGTGGGTTACCATAAGAATGGCGACTTGCTCTTTGGCAAGTTCTTTTAGAATTTCTGAAAATTCGTTAGCAGCGTGTGGGTCTAATCCGCTGGTAGGCTCATCGAGAAACAAGGCTTTTGCCTGCTTAGCAATAGCGAGGGCAATACCTACTTTTTGTCGCATACCTTTAGAATAGCCCCCTACTTTTTGTTGATGAGCTTCTTCTTGCAAGCCTGCTTTCAAAAGAAATTGTTTGAGTTCTTGTTGAGAATAGGTTTTATTGGAAAGACTGGCGAAAAAATCCAAATTCTCGATACCGGAAAGTTCCGGATAGAGCTTTACATTTTCAGGAATGTAGGCAACCAGTTCTCTCGTGGTATTATTGTTTACGGTAACTAAGGAACCATTGATGAAGGCTTCTCCCGACGAAGGTTCCAAAAATCCCATAAAAATATTTACCGTGGTAGATTTCCCTGCACCATTTGCTCCTAAAAGGCAAAAAATTTCGCCTTCGTTGATGGTTAAGTCCAAATCTTTAAGAGCATGGTGATTGCCGTTGTACTTTTTGTTCAGCTGTTTTGCGATTAACATATTCTCATTTAAATTTATGTGTTACTATGTTTTATTTTCTCGCCACGAAAGTAGCACATAAATTTTAAATATTGGTAATATTTTTTTAATGATTTTTATCACAACAATTTTAACTAAACAAATACAACAAAAAAAAAGCCTTTAAATAAGGCTTTTTTACAATTACATTAATTTTAATTAAAGTATTACACTAAATTTAGTGTTATTATTATTATAATTTACAAATAAACTGAAGTTCAATTTTTACATTTTTAGCACTGTTTTATCTTCCAAGAAAAACACCTCCGAAATATCTTCCTGTCGGACTAATTTTCCAAAATTATGCCCCGATTGGTCTTCGCC
>JAGOJI010000128.1 GCA_017995195.1 Cloacibacterium sp. | reverse complement strand
GTTCCGTTGATGAATTTCATACTTAAATGTACAAAAAACCAACGAGTTACACAAGTTTTTTGAATGATTTTTAATACAAAATAAACAAAACAGAGGGAGTAGGTTATTAGACAGTTTGACGTTTTGCTGCTTTGAGATGGCTGGGAATTCGTAACCTTTCAACTTTCTGCTTTGCAGAAAAGTTGATGCGAAACGGTAATTCCACTAAATTCCAGCTAGCTCAAAATGGTGGTTGCAAGAGGTTTTTATTTCCTCTTTCGAATAGTTTAATTAAAACTATTGTCATTTTTAAAGTTACTTTAAATTGTTAAATCAATATTGAATTAAACTTTTGTTAATTGAAAATATAATCTCCAATAACTCTTACAATATACCAATTCTCTTTTTCTTTTTTCATAATAACAGTGTAACTCCTTGAACCACCAGTAGAATATGCTTTACTATAATAAAACATAATATATTTTCTATTCATATAATACATTGGTTCGGAGATTATTGTTGCTTCTTGAAATCTTGCGCCAAGGTGCCTCATTTCAAAATCATAATTGAATAATCCTTTTCCATCTTCTAAGATAAAATCATATTCAGGAAAATCTTCTTTTTTCCAATATTTTTTTATAGTGTCCTGAGCATATTGTTTGTACATTTTTTTCCAGTGTTTTTCTATAAATAAGCCATCTGTATAATCTATAGGGTTGGTCGGATCTAAAATACGTTCAGTTCCTTCTCCACTAATAAAAATCCTTAAAGCCTGTTTATTTGGAGCTTTATCTACTTGTAAGATATGCTTTTTGTTCTTATCTATTTTTTGAGTTTCTAAAAAAACATTTATAGGTTCATAATCTTCAATATATTTGACACTGGTACAAGAAAAAATAAAAAAGGGGATTATAATGAATATTTTTTTTAATTGCGTCATAATTTTACTTTTTACAAGGTGTTCCTATTGGTGTAGCACTATAGTACTGACTACCTTTTTTTTCAGCATTTATCCGATCTAAAATTCTTTCTCTGTCTTTATAGTTCTTATGATTGGGGTCGTTAGGATAGTTTTTATTGAATATATATGTTCCCTGTAGACCACCCCATGCCATGTCCAGATATACCTGAAAAGGATAACCAGAAACTACAGATTGACTAGTATGAAAGTTTTGAATTGTTTCTGCTATTGTTTCAACATATTTTTCAGCAATTAATTCATGATGAGCATCTGGTAGTGTATAAGGATCTTTAGTGATTTGTTGTTGTATATAAGCATCATAAATTGTTGGGAAATCGCATATTCCTGAAGCTCCACAAACTTTATTCTCCTCAAGTAAACTAATCAAATAAGCATGGATAATCTCATGTGCCATTGTAGTAGCAACAGATAAGTCTGTAGGAGGATTAATATTGTTTGTTCCTTTAATATAATCTTCATTAAAAACCATATTTACATCAGTACTTGAGCCTGTTGTCTTTTTAGTTACAGCCCAATCATTAGGATTAATTACTTGACCAGTTGACATTTTAATATTAAAAATGGAACCTGGAGGACTAAACCGATTTAGCATTTTAGTAATATCACCATTTACTAAATTTTTAAGTTTGTTTAAAACATCTTTGGTGCATGCATCAAGTTCGGTGTCGTCAATATTGTCTTCAATGGCTTGCTCATTTGATATGCCACCGCCACTACCGCCACCAGAATCCCACGTAAAATTTAGATCAAGATCACCACTTCCTCCATTTCCATCTCCACAATCCCAACTAAAGAATGCTAGTTCTAAAGTATATGATTTAGGGTAAGTGAAGCGGTTAATGATAATTACTTCTTTTAGATCTTCTGTTTCTCCATAACTTCGGCTAGTTGTATTTTTTTTCGTGTTTTTAATAAACTGAGTTATTATATCACCATTATCTACTCGAAAACCATTTACAAAATTTCCATTTAAATCATAAATTAAAATTTTTCCTGAAAATTCACTTTTTAGGATATTTTTTTCAGGATACATAGTAAAAACTACGCTTTTAATTTCACCTCTTACTTTTAGCATTAAAATTCTACTATTTTGATTTTTATCATTTGCAGGCAAGGGGATTACGGTTAGTAATTGGTCGCTATTGTTTATTTTTTCTTGAGTGATTTTCCCTAATTCAGGTTTTACGACTCCTTTTTTTGATAATCTTGATGATGAGTTTAATGATTGACCCAAAAAAAGTGTAGCTTCTTCGATGCTGATAGTCTGAATCTTGCTTGTTTGTATAGCTGGACTTTCTTCAATTTGACAATTAGTTAGCGTTAACGCTAAAACAAAAAGGATTGACCTTTTCATTATTTTTAATTTAGACACTTTATTCTTCATACTTTATTTTTTTTTACCGTTTCATTTTGCTTCTTGCTGGGCGGAAAAGGATTTATTATTCCCATCGTTACAAAAAAAGAAACTATTTAAGGTCTAATATTCGCGACTATTTAGACGGTTATTCGGTAAAATCTCTTGCAACGTGTCGCCGCTTTGAGATGGTGGGGAATTCGTAATCCTTCAACTTTCTGCTTTGCAGAGAAGGTGATGCGGAACGATAATTCCACTAAATTCCAGCTATATCAAAACGCCTGTGTGTGCCCTGCATGAGCAGGACCCACACTGTAAGCTCGAAGAAAAATTCGAAATTACAAATTTCGAATTAGAAAACAAATCTTACAGTGTGTTATTTTTCCAGAGGGTGCAAGTCCCTTATGAGCGGCTTGAAAACCCGAATCATTAGTACGTCGCAAGTTGGTTTACCGTGAGGTATGCAGTGAAGGAAGCGAAACGACAAAATCCGGTACTGACGAACAGAAACGGCATAAGAGGCTGTTATATGAGGACAAGCAAGCACAGCATTGCAACGTCCGAAGATTACCAAAATCGTATTTCAGTAGATGTCGCAGGAATTGGATGAAGGAAGAAGCTCTTACCAGGGGAGGTCTCTGCAACCACGAGTTGGTTAAGCAAAGAAGTCAGCAGAAGTCATAGTACTTGGGGCAACGAGTTGCGAATAGATACCGCATAGGACTCACAAACAAGGAAGGACAGAACGCAAGTGGTTCTCAATTTTTAACGGAATAGCGCAAGTTATAGCCCTAGAAAAGCGGAACAGGAAGAAATTAATGTAAAACCCAAGAATGATTACACAAGTACTACATCCTTACAATCTCCAAAAGGCACTACGACAAGTAGTAGCCAACAAAGGCAGCGCAGGTGTTGATGGTTTAAAAGCCAGTCAACTAGCGGACTATTTCCGTGAACATAAACCTGCATTACTGGAAGATATAAAGAATGACCGTTACTTGCCACAACCCATCCTTGGTGTAGAAATTCCAAAAGGAGGAGGTAAAACCCGACTATTGGGAATTCCAACAGTAGTCGATAGACTACTTCAACAAGCCGTATCGCAAGCAATGATGCCGAGATTTGAAAAGGACTTTAGTGTTAATAGCTTTGGATTTCGACCCAATAAAAACGCCCGCCAAGCGGTAGGCAAAGCCTTGGGGAACATTCACGAAGGCTACAATTACATTGTAGATATTGACCTAAAGACTTTCTTTGATGAAGTCGACCATTGTTTGTTACTGAACCTAATTTACCAAAAGGTAAAATGCCCAACAACTTTACGATTAATCCGAAAATGGTTGCGAGTACCGATTCTTATCAAAGGAAAACTAGTCAAACGTAGAAATGGAGTTCCACAAGGAAGCCCAATTAGTCCTTTACTGTCAAATATTCTACTCCACGAATTGGACAAAGAACTGACACGAAAAGGAGCGAAGTTCGTTCGTTATGCCGATGATTTCAGTATTTACACCAAATCGAAAACCCAAGCCAAAACGGTCGGAAACGCTATCTTTCTGTTTTTGAGAGATAAGCTAAAACTGACCATTAATAATGAAAAGAGCGGGATTAGAAAACCGATTCAGTTCACGATATTGGGATTTTCGTTTGCATCGACTTATCAAAAAGGCGTAAAAGGCAGGTATCAATTAACGGTAGGAAAGAAAGCTTGGGCAAAACTCAAGCAAAGTCTAAAAGAAGTGACCCGCAAAACCGCACCGAGAAGTTTCGAGGAACGTATCCGAAAAATCAACGAAATTCAACGAGGATGGTTAAACTATTTTCGGGGAACGAGTATTCAAGGAAAACTACGAGAAATTGACGGTTGGTTGCGCAATCGCCTGCGCTACTGCATTTGGACGGATTGGAAGAAACCCGAACGTAAAAGGAAAAACCTGATGCGACTAGGAGTTGATAAAGACCACGCCTATGCTTGGAGTAGGACAAGAAAAGGAGGCTGGCGCATTGCCCAAAGTCCGATTCTAACTTCTACAATTACCCTACTACGACTCAAGAAGAAAGGCTATCGGTCTATGTTGGAAACCTACATTGAACTCAACCCATCTCTTTGCGAACCGCCGAGTACGTGACCCGTACGCTCGGTGG
>JAGOJI010000052.1 GCA_017995195.1 Cloacibacterium sp. | reverse complement strand
CAATTAGATTTTGAAGTGGAAATATTAGGGCAGGGAAGTGGAAGAAATCCAGATGCTGTTTTAAGGCACAGAGAAGAAAATACAGCTTTTATGGTTGATGCAAAAGCATATTCAAACGGTTATAGTTTAGGTGTTGATGATAGAGCGATCAAAGAATACATCAACCATTATTGCCCGAAACTTCAAAAGGAGGGCTATAAAAAAATTGGTTTTATCATTGTGAGTAATTCATTCAAGTCAAACTTTGATGGTTTCATTAACGAAATCACTTGGAATACCGATATTAAACGATTTATATTGTTGTCATCAGAAGCACTTTTGTATCTATTGGCATACAAAACAAAAGATAGAATCCCTCCGGCTACGATAATTGATACTTTGGTAAGTTTGGGGAATCCCATAGAAGCCAAAAATATTATTGAGGAGTTTGACGATGTGTGAAATGATAGTATCAAATGATACGATTAACTTAAAAACTTACTATCTTGATAGATGTTTTTGCCTATTTCAAAAGCTTTTGTCGTATAAAATCAGCACAAGAGTCTAATTATAAACTCTGCATCAAAATAACAACCCATTACATGTTAAAAATATTATTATGAATATTATTATCAAACTATTAGCAACTGCCGTTACTGCCTATTTTTTGGCACATGTATTAAACGGTGTACACCTTTCAGATTTTAAGTCAGCTCTTATTTTTGCCGTGGTATTGGGCTGTCTTAATATAATTGTAAAGCCCATTATCTCTATTTTAGCACTGCCGATTACCATTCTTACTTTAGGCTTGTTTTCGTTGGTTATTAATGCCATTATTGTATTATTAACCGATTATTTTATCGATGGTATTAGAATCGATGGATTTCTATGGGCATTTTTATTCAGTATTCTTTTATCTATTATTACCTCAGTTTTAGGTAAAATGTTAGAGTCCGGAGAAAAATAATTTTTTCGATTCATTTTTTTGAGTAATATTGTATATAAATCCTTAGAAGGATAACCCAATAAATATCAATCTCATGAAAAGAATAATACTATTTTTCGCCACTTTTTTTGCTTTATTTCTTGGAGCAAAAGACTTTCACCCGTACCATGCAGGCTCGGTGGAAATTACATATAATACCAAGAGCAATACTTTTGAAATCCTTACCAAACTTTATGTAGACGATTTAGAAAATGCTCTGAAAACAGAATTTGCTAAGACTTTTAAATTTTCAGATGAGTCTCAGAAAAAAGAAATTGAGGTATTTCTTGAAAAATACCTCGCTGAAAATTTAAAACTTAAAATCAATGGTAAAGCTGTAGAAATAAAGATTTTGGGATTTGATGAAGAAAAAGGAATCGTCAATATTTATTCTGAGACAGAGAGGGTTTTGGAGCCTAAAAAAATAGAAGCGGGCGTTTCGCTATTATACAACCAATTCAAAGATCAAATAAATATGGTTCATATCATAGTGAACGGTGAGAGAAAAAGCTCAAAACTCACATATCCCAATCGCTATTTGTATCAATTGTTTTAAGGAATAACTGTTTAAACGATTTACATTCTTCTTTTGCGTAGAGTTTTTGTGATTGATTTCTAAGGTTTTAGCTATTATAAGTCTTTCACATGGCTTTCTTGAAACTCTTTTAGTAGATTTTCAAAAACTTTTTCTACAGGTAATATGTCATCAATTAAAGCGGAGACTTGTCCAATTTCCAATTCGCCTTCTGTGAGGTTTCCCTCAAACATTCCTTTTTTGGCTCTGCCTCTGCCTAACTTCTCTTTTAGAGCTTGTACGTTTCTTCCTTGTTCAGTATATATTTTTTCAATTTCTTCATAAAAAGGGTTTTTAATCAATCGGACAGGAGCCAGTTCTTTTAAGGTAACCAAGGTATCGCCTTCCTGAGTTTCTACAATTTTTTGCTTGAATTTTTCGTGAGACGAAGCTTCAATAGTGGCTGCAAACCGAGAACCTATCTGTACTCCGTCAGCTCCCAGAATCATAGCAGCTTTCATTTGAGACCCCAAAGCAATGCCGCCTGCTGCAATAAGAGGAATATCAATATGTTTTTTTACATTTGGTATTAGGCAAAATGTGGTAGTTTCCTCTCTGCCATTGTGTCCACCTGCTTCAAAACCCTCTGCTACTACAGCATCAACGCCTGCTTCTTGACATTTTATGGCGAATTTTACACTTGATACAACGTGAGCGACCTGAAGCCCTTCTTTTTTAAACGTTTCGGTGTATGTTTTTGGATTTCCGGCGGAGGTAAATACAATTTTCACTCCTTCTTCCAAAATAATGTTGATGATTTCTTCCAAATCGGGGTACAGCATAGGTATATTGACACCGAAAGGTCGTTTGGTGGCTAATTTACATTTTCGGATATGTTCTCTTAGTACATCGGGATACATGCTTCCGGCACCTATTAACCCCAATCCACCACAATTGGAAACTGCCGATGCAAGTTTATAGCCGCTGTGCCAAATCATTCCACCCTGAATAATAGGGTATTGAATACCAAAAAGTTGTGAGATTCTGTTCATTATCAAATTTTTTATTGTCTCAAATATAAGAATTTAAACGGTTTTTTTGACGTAAGACATTGTGGTGTGTGAATGTGTTATGTGTTGAGGCGTAAGTTATAAATATTTTTTGGCCACAAATACACCAATCACTTTATGTATTTGCGGCTGTAATTTTAAGAAAAACATCATCTCACAACCAACCACTCTACGACCAACGACTTTACGACTTTACCACCTACAATAAATCCAAAATAATTCTTCGTAATTTCCTATAAATTAACTATATTTGCCGACTAATTTTAATGTTGTAAATTATATCATAATGCAAGGAAAAGGACTTATTACCATTATTGCAATCGTACTTGGGCTGATTTGTATCAACGAACTTTTACCCACTTGGTATTCCAACAAAGTAGAATCTGAAGCAAAAGCTATTGCGGGAAATGACCCTCTTAAGTATCAAAAAGAAATCCAAAAGCTTTCCAAAGACACTTTGAATCTTGGTTTTACCAAGCTATATTATACCGATGCCAAACAGAGAGAAATGAAACTTGGTTTGGATTTGAGAGGTGGGATTAATGTTTTGTTGGAAATCAATCAAAGAGATTTGGTAAATGATTTAACCAACTATTCTACCAATCCTGTTTTGTTGGACGCACTAAATAGAACCGATATAGCACAGAGGAATTCTACCAAATCCTATATCGAAGATTTTTTTGTTCAGTTCGATGCTGCCAATAAAGAAAAAGGAAGTGTATTGAAATTAGCCAGTCCCGAAGTTTTTGGAACTCAGAAATTGAGTGGAGAAATTAAATTCAATACTTCAGATGAAGAAGTAAAGAAAATTATTACCAGAAAAATTGATGCCAGCGTTGGTACTGCGTATGAAGTAATAAGAACCCGTATCGACAAATTGGGTGTGACTCAGCCCAACGTACAAAGAGTGCCGGGTACAGGAAGAATCTTGGTAGAAATGCCGGGGATTAAAGATATAGACAGAGTAAAAAAACTGCTTCAAACTTCGGCTAAGTTACAGTTTTGGGAAGTTCAACAGATTCCTGAAATCGCTCCTTATTTAGAACAACTTTCTAAAGTAGTTTCCGTAAAAGGAGATTCTATGGGAGTCGCAAAAAGCACCAATTTAATCAATATTTTAAATTTAAATAAAATCAATCCAAGTTCTGTAGGTAATATTAAATTGTCTGATACAGCGGCGGTTAACAAAATTTTGAACAGCAAAATCGGTATTGCATCAAGACCGGGGAATTTGAAATACACCCAATTTATGTGGGGATACAAGCCGGAAGAGAACATGCCGGATTATCTAGCTCTTTATGCCATAAGAGGAAATGCTTCTCAAAAAGCACCTATAGATGGGGCTGTAGAATCTGCGAGAATTAGCTACGACCAGATAGGAAGAGTAGTTGTAGATATGCAGATGGATGCAGATGGAACCAAAGAATGGAAAACACTAACAGAAAAAAACATCAACAAACCTATTGCCGTAACTTTGGACAATAGAGTATATACTGCTCCGAACGTAAATGAACCTATCCCTAACGGTCGTTCACAAATTTCGGGTAACTTTACTCAAGAAGAAGCTAAAGATTTAACAGATGTTCTTAGTGCAGGTAAATTACCGGCAAGTGCAAAAATTGTACAGGCAGATGTAGTAGGACCTTCATTGGGGCAAGAATCTATTCAGGCAGGAGTATTCTCCTTCTTGGTAGCGTTTGTTATCATTATTGCCTATATCATCTTCTATTACGGAGGAGCCGGAGTTTTTGCGGTAATTGCCATGATTTTCAATTTGTTTTTCCTTTTTGGAATTATGGATTCTATGGATGCTACGCTTACACTTCCGGGGATTGCCGGTATTGTGCTTACCATGGCGATTGCGGTGGATACCAACGTAATTATTTATGAAAGAACCAAGGAAGAATTATTCGCAGGTAAAAACATAAAACAGGCATATACAGACGGTTTCAAACATGCTTTGTCTGCAATTATAGATGGGCATTTAACCTCTATTCTTACTGCAATTGTTTTGTACATTTTTGGTACAGGACCTATCCAAGGATTCGCCGTAACCATGATTATTGGTTTGGTAATGACATTCTTTACATCGGTACTAATGTCCAGAGTAATGATTTTCAGTAGATTGAATAAGGGGAAGTCGCTTTCTGTTTGGACTCCGCTTACTAAAAATCTGTTTAGAAACGTATGGATTGATTTTATCGGAAAAAGAAAAATTGCATATATAATTTCTACTATTTTAATGATTATCAGCATTGGTTCTATTGTTACCAATGGTTTTAAATATGGAATCGACTTTACGGGAGGTAGAAATTTTGTAGTTCGATTTGATAAAAAAGTTGAAGCCGAGAAAGTTGAAGCTGATTTAATTAAGATTTTTCAGGCTAATGGTAAAGAAAGTTCGGTAGATGCCAAGACTTTTGGTAGTGGAAATCAGTTGAAAATAACCACAGACTATAAAATTGATGATGAATCTTTGGCAGCAGACCAAGAAATTGAAAGAAAACTCTTTGAAGGGTTAAAAAATCATTATTCAGCTAAAACAACTTTCGAAGATTTCAAAACCGCCGAAAAAGGAGAAATAGGCATTGTGTCTTCTACCAAAGTAGGTCCTACAGTAGCCGATGATATTCAAACCGGTGGTATTTTGGCAATTTTGGCCTCACTATTGGGAATTTTTATCTATATATTATTTAGGTTCAAGAAGTGGCAATTCTCGTTGGGAGCTGTTGTAGGGCTTTTCCACGATGCAGTTGTTATTTTAGGAGTTTTCTCTTTATTTCATAAGGTAATGCCTTTCAATATGGAGATCAATCAGGATTTCATTGCAGCAATTTTGACGGTATTGGGCTATTCTATCAATGATACTGTAATTGTATTCGATAGAATCAGGGAATATACCAAAGAAAAGAAATCCTTGACCTTAGCAAGTTTGTTCGATGACTCCATTTCGAGTACTTTGGGTAGAACATTTAACACTTCATTTACTATATTATTGGTAATTCTTGCCATCTTTATTTTCGGTGGAGATAGCTTGAGAGGCTTTATGTTTGCCTTGTTATTGGGTATTGGTTTTGGTACATATTCATCTATTTTCATTTCATCGGCAGTCGCTTACGATTGTTTGAAGGGGAATAAAAAAGAAGAGAAGCCTACCAATCCTCAGAAAAAGAAATCATAGTCTATATTTATTATATACAAAATGCCTTCGGTTATCGGAGGCATTTTGTTTTTGTAGAGTAAATCCTAAAAGTTGGGATAAATACTTTCTAATAGAATTTTTTATTTTATAAAAAATTGAAAAGAAAATCAATGAAATGATAATATTTTAAGAGAATCGTGATTACTTAGAGTCTTTTAATCTGATTGATTCCTTGTATACTTTTAAGCTGTTTTAGGGTTTCTTCGAGCTGGTCTTTGTTTTTAACTTCTAAAGTAATGTTCCCGATGAAAATACCATCGTTGGATTCCAAAGAAAAACTCCGCATATCAATCGCCATATTATTTGAAATAACCGAAGAAATGTCGTTAATCATTCCCATTCTGTCAATCCCCCGAATTTCTATTTTTACTCGGCTGGTAAATCTTTCGGCATTTACCCATTTGGCAGGCATTATACGGTAGTCATAGTTTGCTCTGAGGTTAATGGCATTGGGGCAGGCATCGTTGTGAACCTTAATTCCTTCGTTGATGGTGATAAAGCCAAATATCTTATCTCCGGGAATTACCGTGCAGCATTTGGCAAAGCTGTGATTGAGTTTTTCCTCGTCTTTCCCAAAAACAATTAGGTTAAGATCAGATTCCGGAACTTCTACATAATTGGTCTTGGGAGACGTTTTTCGGAATCGTTGCAGGAAGGTTTTAAAAATAGTTTTGCTGTCGGTATATTTTTTAAGATCGGAAATATCCAAACTTCCATCATAAAACTTAAGAAAGAGTTCTTGTGAGGTTTTTAGGTTAAAGAATTTCTGAATATTGTTGACCTCTTCTTCCGAAAAATTAATTTTGGTGTTTTTCAACTTTCGTTGAAAAATTTCTTTTCCTTCCGCTACCCTTTGGTTTTTTTCTGAATTAAGGGCATTTTTAATTCTTGTTTTTGCCCTTGCTGTAACTACAATATCCAGCCAATCGAGTTTGGGTTTTTGGTTTTGAGAAGAAAGAATATCAATTTGATCTCCATTTTGGAGTACGTAGCTTATGGGAACAAGTTTTCCGTTGATTTTTGCTCCCAAACACGTCATTCCCAAATCGGTATGTACAGAAAAGGCAAAATCTAATGCGGTGGAGCCTACGGGCAAAATTTTAATTTCTCCTTTTGGGGTAAATACAAAAACCTCTTTAGAGTAAAGATTGAGTTTAATATTGTCTAGCAGTTCGGTGGTGGAAAGAGATTGTTGATTTTCGATAACATCTCTAATCTGCACTACCCATTGTTCAAAGTTTTTATCATCTGAATTTTGCCTAAAACCTTCCTTGTATTTGTAATGGGCGGCGACTCCCTTTTCAGCAATTTCGTCCATTCTTTCACTACGAATTTGCACTTCAATCCATTTGTTGTCGGGTCCTAAAACGGTTAGGTGTAAACTTTCGTAGCCTGTAGAACGTGGGCGGCTAATCCAGTCCCGCATTCGGGAAGGGTTGCTGTGGTACAAATCGGTTACTATAGAATATATTTTCCATGCCAGAAATTTTTCATTTTTTGCGTCGGATCTATAAATAATTCTAATGGCATAATTATCATAAACCTCTTCAAAAGAAACATTCTGTTTCAACATTTTTCGGTAAATGGAACTTATGGCTTTGGCACGTCCTTTTATTTTAACCTCCAGTTCTTCTTCTTTCAGTTTTTCAGAAACATCGTGGATAAATTCTTTTACATACTGTTCGCGACTGTCTCTGGCTAAATTGAGCTTACTGCGTATCTCTTCATAGATATCCGGCATATTGTACTTTAGTGACAAGTCTTCCAGTTCAGATTTTATGTTATAAAATCCCAAACGATGAGCCAGTGGAGCATAGATGTAGGCAGTTTCCGAGGCAATTTTCTTTTGCTTATCGGGTCTCATACTCTCCAAGGTTCTCATGTTGTGCAGTCGGTCGGCAATTTTAATGAGGATTACCCTGAAATCTTCAGAAAGAGTAAGGAGTAATTTTCGGTAGTTTTCGGACTGAATCGAGATATTTTGGTTGTTCATTACCGAAATTTTGGTCAGTCCATTAACAATATCGGCAATTTTTTTGTTGAAAATTTTTTCAATGTCTTCGTAGGTATAGTCGCTATCTTCGATAACGTCGTGTAGCAATGCACATGCAATGCTTGTGGCTCCTAATCCCAGTTCGTTGGCAACAATTTTTGCCACTTCAATCGGGTGATAAATATAGGGTTCACCTGTTTTCCTACGTTGGTCTTTATGGGCATCTAAAGCAATGTCGAATGCCTTGCGAATCAGTTTGTTGTTATCTTCATCAAGCGTTCGGTAGGTGTTTGTAATCAAGTCCTTGTATCGTGCAAGAATTTCTTTGTTCTCTTTTTCTAAATCGTATACCATATACCCTGCTTTTATGCTGACTAAAGTACAAAAAATTATTAAAAAAATACACAAAAAAGAGTGTGTGACAGGTCAGATGTATTGGAATTATTCGATTTTGATAAAAATTAGGTTGTTTCTTTAAAACTTTACTCTATTAGAATCCTTATATAGGTAAAAACCACTTTTGTTTTTGCATCTATGGCGACTTTATTTTACCTCTTGCTTCTTATCTCGCCATAGCCTAGCAAAGCGTCATAATTTTTTCCGAAAGGGGTGTAGTATAGAAAAGCCTGATATAAGTTTTCGGTTTGCCAGAAATTACCGTTGATTTCGCCAAAATTGAGATGTCCTTGTTGCGTGTCTCTTGTGGCTAAAATATAATTGTAAAAACCCTGTTTTAAGTAGATTTTGGCGATATATCTTTTGTTTTGGACATCATAGAACATTTGGTTCTCTTCGGTGGGTTGGTAATTATTGAATTGTCCCAGCACAAAAATTTCTTTGTCTTTTACTTCTTCACTTTCCAAGGAGAATACTACCCACGAATAGTCGGCTTCGCGGTTAGCATCTCGCTCTCTGCCCATGAGGTTACTGCGAAAAAAATAAGCTCCATTTACATCGGGTTGGTATTGGTAATTCATCGGAAATGCCCAAACAGGGTAGAGATAAGTGTAATTTTCGTTGTCTGAAATCTCCGTGTTCATTACCATATCAAAGGCTTGGTTGATGATTTTGTTATCGAAATAATAGAACTCATTATTTCCCGAGAAAGTAAGATCCAGTTGCTGAAAAAGTAGTCTATTTCCCAAAACCGAAGAAGGTGTTTGATGGTAAACTCCTAAACCAAAATTATTATTCTGAATTACGTTTAGGCTTAGTGTTCTCAGGTTAGAGTTGATATCTGCTGCAATTGCTGTGGCTTGTACCTCTACTCTTTGGTTGAGTTGAGGATTTTTATTGTTGAGGTATCGGCTAAGGTTGAGTCCTATATTTACTCCGTTTTCTGTAACGCAGAATCTTTTTGTAAATAAGGGTTTCTCAGCACTGTCTTTATAAATAATCAACTCGAAGTTTCCTGAAATTTTAGGTTGCATTTTTTCATTAGGAAAAGCCAAAGTATAGTGGGTATAAGGTTGCAGCGTATTGAAAGAATACTGCATATCTTGGATAATTCCGTTTAGGCTTCCCGTAGCATATTCTGTAAAAAAAAGTCCATCGTCTTGCCAATTTCTATCTAAATGCTTGAAGGTATAGCGATAGGTTTGACTTTTATTCTCCAAATCATCAAATCTCAAGATAAGTTGCTCTCCGAAGGTAATTATCGGAGTTTCATCGTTGGTTTGAGGGTTGAACAATTGTATCCCTTTGATGTTCTGACCAAAAACCAAAACACCCCAAAGCGTAAAAACTAATTTCAAAAAATTCATCATTCAAAGATAACGAAAATCTATCCAAAATGTTTTGAAGCAGGCTAAACGTATTAAAAATTAATCGCAATAGACGCAAGGAAAATTTTTAACAATTGTTGAACTTACGACCGCAAAGGCGTTTCACTCAGCAGAGACTAATTTTGAAGATAAGAGTCATAAAAATAGAATCACACAAAATATTCTAAAATTTTAATGAAAATTTCGGCATACTTGTTAATTAAGCTAAACTCGGGTTAATGAAAATTTGTAAACAATTGAAAATAAATGCTTTATTTTTTTATCGCAAAGATTTCTATGTTAATATGCAAGGAAATTAGAATTTTTTATTGCTATCTTTGCGGTCACGTGTATTTTAACCTGAAAAATAATCGCTCTTTTGTATCCCGAATTCTTTTGGGGATATATCTTTTTGTTTTTATCCTTTCAGGAAGTATTCATACCCACGAAGAGGAACATTGTAAGGATAAGGTTACCACCCATTTTCATGCACAAGATGAGCATGCCAATGATTGTATGTCCTGTCATTTACTCTACTCATCTCACTTTGTTCTGCCTCAGAATTTTGGTTTCGCAGCAAAGTCGGTAGCGTATTATCAGGAGCTTATTCCTTATCAGGAGTCTTATGTTTATTCTGTTCCCGTCCTTTTTGTATTCTTACGAGGTCCGCCAATGGCTTAGTCGGGCTCCTTTCTTTATACTTTTATTTACAATTTTTTAGGATATAGGTCGTAGAGATCTATAGGTTTCTGTGTTATATTATTATCTTATTTTGATGAAATGCTTGTGACAAGGTAATTATATATTGAAGCAGAAGCCTCTTAAGGGTTTCTAATTTTTTTTTAAACTTAAATAAAAGATTCAACGGCTTTATACGCTTGTGTCAAACCTCATTTTGACTGATTGAAAAACAGAATCTTTGAAGGTTTAAATCATCAATAAATAAGAACAAATGAAAAATTTTCTTAATATGATACTTCTTTTTGTGAGTATCAGTGCATTTTCTCAATCTTTTTTGGTAAAAGGTAAAGTTTTGGATATGCACAATAATCAACCCATTGAAAATGCGGATTTATTTATCCACAATACATGGATTGCCAAAACCGATAGCAAAGGAGCCTTTGTTTTTAAAATAAATAAAGGAAGCCATCTGCTGAAGATTACCCATGAAGATTGCGATGTTCTTGAGAAAAAAATCTTGATAGAACAAGATACCGAAGTGAATCTCTTTATGGAACATCATGCACAAGAAATAGAGAAACTCAGCATCAGCGTAGCTCATACAAAAGCATCACCGAGTGTTACGGTAAAATCTATCGATAAAAAACAAATAGATCAAAATTCTTCCGAAAATTTAGCCAATTTATTGAGCGAAATATCAGGCGTAAACACTTTGAAAACGGGAAACAATATTGTAAAACCCATTATTCATGGTTTGTATGGCAGTCGGATTTTGGTTTTTAGTAACGGGGTAAGAATGGCAGAACAAGAATGGGGTGTAGAACACGCTCCCAGTGTAGACGCCAATGCTTTTGAAAAACTCCATGTCGTAAAAGGAGCCGGAACACTTAAATACGGCGGTGATGCAATTGGAGGTGTTGTGGTTTTGGAACCTAAACATTTTGCAGCTAAAGACACCCTTATGGGGAAAGTGATTCTATCGGGAATTCAAAACGGTAAGGGTGGAAATCTAGTTGCAGAATTGGCTAAAACATGGGAAAATAAATGGTTTGTGAAAACTCAGGGTGCTTACAAAAAATTGGGAGACCTAAGCGTACCTGAGGGCAGCCTTCAAAATACGGGAGCTATAGAACATACTTTTAGTTTTCATGCGGGGCATCGCTCTTTTCAACAGGGGATAGAACTTTCTTATAATGGAATGAATCAAAGTTTTGGAATTTTTAAAGGCTCTCACTTGGGATTTGCAGAGAATTATTACCAAGCTGTAAAATTCGGAGATATTTTTTATCTCGGAAATTTTGATTACCGTTTGAATCACCCCAAGCAAGAAGTGAATCACCATTTAGCCAAAATAGAAGCCTACAAAAGATTTTCGCAAATAGGAAAGTTAACGGCTCAGTATGCCTTCCAAGTGAATCACCGAAAAGAGTTTGACATTAGAAGAGGAGATTATAGCACACTACCTTCCATAGATTTGCAGCTTACCACACATTCGGCTAAGGTAGAACACCTGCTGGAACGGGAGCGTTGGAATATAGAAACCGGTATTACGGGGAGTTTTCAAAACAATTTTGCAGACCCTTCTACACAAACAAGAAGAATTATTCCGGATTACAAAAAATATGATGTAGGCGTATTTTCTGTTTTCCAGTATGAGATTAATTCTAAGTTTAAAGCAGAAGTGGGAGCAAGATACGATTTGAATATCTACGATGCCTATAAATACTACGACCAAAGTGATTGGACTAAAAGATTCGAAAGCCAATTCAAACGATTTGAGATCAGTACTTCGGGGTCAAGGATTTTGACGCGTCCACAATTTCGGTTTCATAATTTTTCTGCGAATATAGGCTTGGCTTATACACCCAATGAAAGTGGCTATTTGAAACTCAATTTCTCGAGATCCAGCAGAACTCCAAATGCGGCGGAACTGTTTGCCGATGGTTTGCATCATTCGGCGGCGGTAATAGAGCGAGGAGATCTTAATATCCAACAGGAAATTGTATATCAAATTAATCTCAATTCAAAATTGAAATTAGATGTTTTGCAGGGTTGGGTTTTAGAAACGCAGCCTTATATCATGATGAGCGATAATTTTATCAATCAGATTCCTACTTCCACAGCTATTACCATTAGAGGTATTTTTCCTGTTTGGGATTATCGGCAAATTAAGGCAAGAATCTTTGGGATCGATGTAGATTCGGAACTGAAATTGACTCAGAATATTCTCTGGAAATCACAGTTCAGTACTCTTCGTGGAGATGATTTCACAAACCACGAACCTTTGATTCTTATGGCTCCTACACAGTTCAAAAATGCTATAGAAGTAAAAATTCCCAAATGGAGAAATACTTTCTTTAAAGTTGAAAATATTCATGTCTTAGCCCAGAAAAGGTTTCCTGTAAGAAATGTTACTATTCCTTTGATTAGGAATCAACAGTATATTGCTGAGGAACTGGATATTAGCACTCCACCGAAAGGATATTCGCTATGGAGCATGGGAGCAGGAATGGAAATTGTTAAAAATCTTTCGGTTTCCGCTTCTGTAACCAATGCTTTTAATGTAAGTTATAGGTCTTATCTCAATCGTTTAAGGCTATTTAGTACAGAAATGGGTAGAAATATCATACTCAGCTTACAATACAAATTTTAAATTAACAATCCCCTAAGTTTTAATAATTACTTAGAAATCTCATTATTAATTAATACAATAATTTTTTAAATTAAAAAAATGAAAACAATTAAATTTTTATCAATCGCACTACTTACTTTAGGTTTATCTTCATGCAGAAATAGTGATACTCCGGAAGATGTGCACGAGCACGAAGAGGTAAATAAAATTAAAATTACTTATACAGATACTGCTACCAAAGTAGCCAAAGAAGCTGTTTTTCAGACAGGGTCATTGGTTTCCAAAGACGCCATCAGTTTAGTGAACGGACAATCTTATGATGTGAACGTAAGTTTTTATCACAATCATGATGGTAAAGATGAAGATTTGACTCCGGAAGTGATTACAGACAAAGACGAACATTTCTTATTATACCAGTTTGCAGGTGTTGAGGTAGATTTGGTAAGAGCTGAAGACGATACCCAAAGAAGCGATGGCAAAAAATTAGGACTTAAAACCAAATGGACAGTAAAATCTGCTCCAAAAACAGGAGCAATAGTGGGGGTTCAGTTAATGCACAAATCCACAGTAACCAGCGATGTAGGAGGAGGTTCGGTTCAGCAAGGCACCGGCTCGCCTGATGTAAATGCGGTTTTTGAAGTAAAATAATTTACGAACTCTAATACTATAAAACTCCATTGGATAATCCAATGGAGTTTTTTGTTGCCGTGAAATATTGATTTCTAATGATAACTTTTTTTCAACTAAAATATAATCTAATAAAGTTCTTATAAATCTCATTACCCAATCAAATGAGTGAATAAATCCGGCGTTTCGTTGAGGTAAGTGAATTTGAAATTATTTTCCGTCATTTGGGTTTTTACTTTGTCAAAATCTTCTCTTTTCTTTACTTCGATGCCAATAACGGCAGGACCACTTTCTCGATTGGTTTTCTGTGAAAACTGAAAATAGGTAATATCATCTGTTGGTCCTAAAATCTCGGAAACAAACTGTTTCAGAGCACCCGGTCTCTGCGGAAACTGAAGAATGAAATAATGTTTCAAGCCTTCATAGAGCAAACTTCTCTCCTTGATTTCTTCGGTACGGAGAATATCATTATTACTTCCACTAATGATGCAAACCACCGTTTTTCCTTTTATTTTATCCTTATAAAAATCCAGTGCAGAGATGCTTAAAGCACCTGCCGGCTCTACTACGATGGCTTCTTCGTTGTACAATTTTAAAATGGTGGTACATACCTTACCCTCGGGAACCAAAACAATATCCGAAATATGATTTTTTACAGTCTCAAAAGTCAAATTTCCAACTCTCTTTACGGCAGCTCCATCTACAAACTTATCAATACTATCCAGCTCGGTAACTTCTCCTTTTTCCAAAGAGGTCTTCATAGAGGCAGCTCCTTCGGGCTCTACTCCAATGATTTGGGTAGTGGGACTCAGTTTTTTGAAAACGGTAGTAAGCCCTGCAATCAAACCACCGCCACCAATAGGGGCAAAGACATAATCAATTTTACTTTCTATATTATTCAGGATTTCCATGCCTACCGTGGCCTGTCCTGCAATTACTTGTTCATCATCAAACGGATGAATAAAGGTGCTGTTTTCTGCGGTACAAACTTTTAGAGCTTGGTGATACGCATCATCAAAAGTATCTCCAAAGAGTACAATTTCAATCCATTCTCTACCGTACAACTGTACCTGACTGATTTTTTGCTTCGGGGTGGTAATCGGCATAAAAATTTTGCCTTTTACCTGTAACAATCGACAAGAGTAGGCAACACCTTGGGCGTGATTTCCTGCACTGGCACACACAATTCCTACTTCCTTGGAAGCCTGATTCAGCGTGCTCATTTTATTGTAAGCCCCACGCAGTTTGTAGGAGCGAACGAGCTGTAAATCTTCTCTTTTCAGAAAAATATCTGCATCATACAGTTCAGAAAGATTATTATTCCGCATCAATGGCGTATGGGCTACAACACTCTCTAAGCGTTTGTACGCTTCTACTGCTTCATCAAATAAATCTTGGGTGGTAGTCATGGTTAAATTTGTTTCATGTTTTATGTTTAAAGTTCAAGGTTTAATGTTAATTGGTCTTATATAGTAATTTCAAACTATTAAACCTTGAACTTTAAAAACTTTTACGCTCTTGGTCTTAGTTTTCTTACGGCTGCTCCGGCTTGCCACATTTCACTTTCGCGAAGTTCTTTTAACTCTTCTTCTAATTTTTCACGGTAATCCTCCTTACTGTTAGAATCGATAGATTTTTGAGCTTCGTTGCCGGATTTTACCTCATTATAGAGTTTTTCAAAAACAGGTTTTGTGGCATCACGGAAAGGTTTCCACCAATCCAATGCTCCTCTCTGTGCGGTAGTGGAACAGTTGGCATACATCCAATCCATACCGTTTTCCGCTACCAAAGGCATTAAACTTTGCGTGAGTTCCTCCACCGTTTCGTTGAAGGCTTCTGAAGGCGAATGACCGTTTTGTCTTAAAACGTCGTATTGTGCTGCAAAAATCCCTTGAATTGCCCCCATTAGAGTTCCTCTTTCCCCTGTTAAATCCGAGGTTACTTCTCTGTAAAAATTGGTCTCGAACAAATAACCCGAACCCACTCCAATTCCTAATGCATTACCCTATCGTAAGCTCTTCCTGTAGCATCTTGCTCAATAGC
>JAGOJI010000051.1 GCA_017995195.1 Cloacibacterium sp. | reverse complement strand
GAGTTATACTCCATAAAATTTTATTTAATCATTCTGGTACTAAGAACGATAAAAAAGATAAATTATTGTATAGATGAGATTTTTTTTACGAATTTTCTAAAATATAGCTGAAGACCAATGGTGCTACAATAGTAGCATCTGATTCTATAATATATTTCGGAGTGGTGATATCAAGTTTTCCCCATGTTATTTTCTCATTGGGTACTGCCCCTGAATAGGAACCATAACTTGTGGTAGAATCCGAAATCTGGCAGAAGTAGCTCCAGAACGGAATATCCGTCATTTCCATATCCTGATACAACATAGGAACCACACAAATTGGAAAGTCTCCGGCAATTCCACCTCCGATTTGGAAGAAACCTACTCCTTTTCCTCCCGAATTTTGAGGATACCAATCTGCCAACATCATCATATATTCTATTCCGGATTTCATAGTAGAGGCTTTCAGTTCACCTTTAATGCAATAGCTTGCGAAAATATTTCCCATAGTAGAATCTTCCCAACCCGGCACTACAATAGGCAGGTTTTTTTCTGCTGCGGCAATCATCCACGAGTTTTCTCTCGGAATTTCGTAATACTGTTCCAATACGCCCGACAAAATCATTTTGTACATATATTCGTGTGGGAAATATCTCTCACCTTTGGCTTCGGCATCTTTCCAAATTTCTACAATATGCTTTTGTAATCTTCGGAATGCTTCTTCTTCCGGGATACAGGTATCGGTAACTCTATTGAGTCCTTTTTCCAATAAGTTCCACTCGTCTTGCGGTGTCAAATCACGGTAATGTGGCACTCTTTCGTAATGAGAATGTGCAACCAAATTCATTAAATCTTCTTCTAAATTAGCTCCTGTACAGGAAATAATATCGACTTTATCTTGGCGAATCATCTCTGCCAAAATTTTCCCCAGTTCGGCTGTAGACATGGCTCCTGCCAAAGTAATCATCATTTTACCTCCGTCTTTAAGATGGGCAACATAGCCTTTTGCAGCATCTACTACAGAAGCAGCATTGAAGTGTAAATAGTATTTCTCTATAAATTCCGTAATTGGTTTGCTCATAATTTTATATTTTTTGCAAAGATACAAATTTGCTTTCAGAAACGCTTTTTCAAGAAAACATTCATAGGAGTAAACCTATTAAAGTTTACCAGAAAAAGTAACCATAACTAAAGAGTTCATAGGGATTTTCTTTAAAGTTATTCGTTCCGGAAACTCACAACTTTACACTGTTGTGAGTTGTAAAGTCGAAAATTTACTTCTATCCTACGAAATGCTTAAATTTAAATAATCACTAAGTTACCGAACTCACCACAAGTTCACTCTGGAAACCATTCAAAAAATCTTTTACATTCATCCGTTTTTTTCCTTCCAACTGGAGTTCTTCCGGAAAATAGATTCCATCTTTACAAAAAATTTTAAATTCGTTTTTAGAAATTTCTATACTTCCCGGCTTCTTGGTGTGGTTTATTTTCTCCTTATTTCCTTTAAAAATTTTTAAAAATTTTGTTTCGTTTCCTATATTTATCTGAGTAAATGCAGCAGGATAAGGCGACATTCCCCGAACAAAATGATGAATAACTTCTACCTCCTGATTCCAATTGACACGGGTGTCGTCTTTGAAAATCTTATACGCTGTTTTGGGGTTATCTACCTGAGGTTGTGGCTTTTCTTGAATAGCATTTTCGGCTAAAGCGTTTAGGGTTTTTACCACCAACTCTGCTCCTGTCTTCATGAGGCGATCATGCAAAGTTCCTGCATTGTCTTCGGGTAAAATATCTATTTTCTCTTGAAGCAATATGTTGCCTTCATCTATTTTTTCGTTGATAAAAAAAGTAGTGGCTCCCGTTTGAGTTTCTCCGTTGATAATGGCGTAATTAATGGGTGCAGCACCTCGGTAATCAGGCAATAGCGAGGCATGAAGATTAAAAGTTCCCATAGGCGGCATGGAGAACAAAACCTGTGGCATCATCCTAAAAGCTACAACAACAAAAATATCAGCATTTAGGCTCTTTATTTCATTTAAAAAATTTTCATTTCTTAATTTTTCGGGCTGAAAAACAGGGAGATTATTTTCAACAGCATAGGTTTTCACGGGAGATTGGTTGAGTTTTTGCCCTCTTCCGCTGGCTTTATCAGCTACCGTAACTACGCCTACCACTTCGTGAGGAGACTCATGAATAGCTGCCAGCGATGTTTTTGCAAATTCGGGTGTACCGAAAAATATAACTTTTAGTTTTTTCATTTAATTAATATTTTTTTGATTATTTAAACCTTAAAGGTTATTTTTTTATTATTAAACAGTCTGTGTTTTTAATAAGAGCCTGTCTAAATTTTATTCAATAATTTTTTTTACGCAATTCCTATTTTTTTTAATTTAAATAAACTTTGTTTGTTTCTTTTTTTAACATTAGGCATTCAGTTAATTAAGAAAATATTTAAGAACTCAATCAATTGATTTTGAATGAAAAACATTAATCTAAACTGCCTTAATTTGGCTACGCCGAACCTAAAGTTTTCTTAATGTTAAAAATATTTTACAAATTTAAACAGGCTCTAACCATGTGAAAGATTCTTTTTCCTTTATTTTCTCTCTTTTTCATGCTCGAAAAAGCGTTATCAGTTAGGAAATTATTTTCCTTAAATAAGTTCATTGTCATTGACAATCAATGTCAAATAACTTTATACGTACAAATTATGCTTCATTCAGCATATAGGTTTTGTAATTCAGCATTTTTATTTTGTCGAGATTCAGTAGCGAGATTAAGGCTTCAAAAATATTTTCTTTTGAGTAGTGGTAGAGTTTTACCTGTAGCTCATCGAATGTATAGGGTTGCTCTCGAAGTGCCTGTAAAAGATCTTCGGAAAGGTCTTTCACGGTAAACTGATCATGATTTTCGGTACAGACATAGCAATTTCCACAGTTTTTTGCATTTTTCTCTCCGAAATAAGTTAAAATCATTTTCATTTTGCAAAAATCTTTATTCCTGATAAAATACTTCATTTCTTCCCATTTTTGCAGTTTATTTCTTTGAATTTGTTCAAATAAATTCCAGTATTTCCCTTGAATAGCTCTGTCTTCTCTGGGATGAAGAAATTTAATGCTTGCCTGATTTCCGTCGAGATATTCCAAATATCCTTTCTTCTGTAATTCTATAATACGTTCTTTGAAATCATGGGTGCTTACTCGTATTTTATCGCTTAAACTTTGCTCGCTGAATAAAACCTTATGTGAGGCAATTCCGGAAAGATTTCTTAATAATAATTCAATAAAATACATATCTTTTTTTGCCAAATCTTCTAAATCTCCCAAAGGGATTTTAATTTCGAGACTGGATAGACTGTTGTGATTATTGAAATAAATAACCTCCTGGTGATGCAAAAAAAGGAGAACATTCTTGATTTTCGCTATCGAAAGTTTTGTAAAATTCTGAATTTTCTGAATATGTAACTGAAATTGTTTTTCGGGCAGTTCGTTTTCAGCAATTTGAAATGTGGAATACAAATAGGATATTATCTTAGAAAATTCGGTCTTATTGGGAATTTGGTTGTACAAAGTATTATCTATATTTGCCAATTCTTGCTCGTTCCAAAGCAAATAAGCGAAACTCTCCTCTCCATCTCTACCTGCTCTTCCTATTTCCTGATAATAATTTTCGATAGACGCCGAGGGAGAAAGGTGCATTACAAATCTCACATTGTCTTTATCAATCCCCATACCAAAAGCATTAGTAGAAACAAGCACATGATTGTTGCTTCCGATCCATTTTTTTTGATGAGCATTTTTATCTTTTAAAGATAATCCTGCATGGTAAAAATCGACTTTACTGATTCCTTTTTGTTTTAAGAAAAAGGTTAAATCTTCACACTCCTTTCGTGTTCTGGCATAGATGATTCCTGAACTGTTTTGTTGATTGAGATAATTAAAAATTCTTTGGTATTTATCATTGATTTCATCATGAATAATTTTAATATTATCTCTTTTGTAACTTTTCTGAAATAATTGGGGTTGGTGTAAATCCAATTTTTCTTTAATATCCTTTATCACCTTAGGTGTTGCTGTTGCAGTAAGAGCAATGCAAGGAACATTTATGAATTGATTTCTAAAGTTTTTGATATTTCTATAGCTGGGTCTAAAATCCTGTCCCCATTCCGAAATACAATGAGCTTCGTCTACTGCAATAAAAGACACCTGAACTTCGGCTATTTTCTGAATAAATAAAGTATTGGAAAGTCTTTCCGGAGAAACGTACAGTATTTTGGTAAGCCCTTCTGTCACTCTGTTATAAATTTCTTCGGATTCGTACTCATCTAGCTCTGAGCTAAGGTATTCTGCTTCTATACCAACAGATTTTAATTGAAAAACCTGTTCTTTCATCAGTGCTAATAAAGGAGAAACCACAATACAAGTTCCCTCCAACACCAAAGCAGGCAGCTGATAGCATAGCGATTTTCCGGCTCCTGTAGGTAGCAAAGCTACCGTATCCTTTTGATGAACAACGGACAATATAATTTCTTCTTGGGAATCTCTATATTCTTTGTACCCCCAAAAGTTGGTAAGGGTTTTATTTAGAATATCTCTAATTTCTAAAGCTGATTGCATACCTAAAAAATCGTATAAATATAATAAAAAGAGACTGCTTAAAAAACAGTCTCTTTTTAATTTATCGAAAAAAGAATTTTTATTTTCTTTTCTTAATTACTTTTTTCACAGCTTTTACAGGGACATCACTTTTCTTAATAGCATCCCACTCGTCACCTGTAATATATTTCACACTTACTTTTCTATCTTCTTGTCTTTCTGCATCAGAAGCTGTTTCAGGAATGGTAGCCAATGCTTCTCCCACACCTTTAGACTTCAACTGCATAGGGTTCACACCTCTTTTCTCCAATTCGGCAACTACAGCTGCAGCTCTGTTTCTGGAAAGATTTAAGTTATATGCATCGGATCCTTTCTTATCCGTTTGACCCACCAATAAATAAGTACCTCCTTCGGAAGATTTGATGATTTCTGCCGCCAAATCTAATTTTGGATAAGATTCAGGGATAATAGTTGAAGTATTGAATATAAACAAAATGTCTTTCAATGTTTTTTCAATTTCGGTTGCAATAGCTGCTTTATTCACTACTTTAGGACATCCAAAGTTGCTTTCAGATCCCGGAACGGTTACACACTTGTCATCTAAATCAATAACTCCGTCCAAATCGGTATCTAAAGCTACCCCAGAACCATCAACTCTAGCTCCCGCAGGCGTATTAAGCTGTCTATCCCAATCGTCGCAAACACCATCGTTATCTCCATCTCCTTTTTTACAAACAACAACATCGATATTTTTGTTGGCTAAAACATCTAATTTATAATAAATTTCCTGCATAGGATCATGCCACATTAAATGAGATTGATGTTTCCCTAATTTGAAAGAGGCTCCTAATGTAAATCTAAAGAAGTTATCGGAAACCTGATCCTCAGTTCTGTTGATTTCACTGTATTGATCTCCACCTCCATCAAATGAATCATCTCCTGTCACAACATACATTCCTCGTCCTTCTACATCAATTTTTTCATTAACCTTATACTTTACTCCGGCTCCACCTTGAATAAATAGTGAACCTAATGTGAATGGCTTAATTTTAGTGATTAGCTGTTCTGCTTGAGCACCGTCTTGTCGATACGCACTATAGGCTAAAGTTCCTATACCGAAATACCCGTGCATTGCCCATCTGAAAGGAGATCTATTATCAACTCTTCTAAAAAGATTAGAGAAATTTAAGTCTCCCAATATAGAGATTCCACTATATTGTGTTCTAGCAAATATATCGCCTCTATTATTTTGTTGTTTGGTTTGCCCCAATTCATATTGTAAATTAAGTCCTACAGCATGAGTGATAGCTTTATCTAAACTAATATACCCTCCATATCCTAATCTAAATTTTCCGTTATAGTTTCCTATAGAAGTCATATCTCCTGACTGAATTAATGGCACTCCAATCCCTGCAGATATAGACCAATCGTTGAATTTCTTTTCTTTTTTAGTAAAAGGGACTGTATTTTCTGATCCTGAATCAAAGTAAACAGGAGTATATGGAGTTACTTGTGCAAATGTGGTCATGGGTAAAACCATGGCTAATATTAAACTTGCAAAATTTATTTTCATAATGGTATTTTTAAATAATTATAAGTTTCTATGATGGTATTATTTTTTTTCGAAAAATATTCTTCTGTTGGCTGCATTTTTCCATTCAGGACACTTGCTTGCAGGATCACATTCCGGATATTTTAAATCGGATTTCCCTCTACCGTCAGCAACGAGCATACTTGCAGGAATTCCTTTTTCAACCAGATATTTCACTACTGCTTCTGCCTTTTTCTGAGTGATGATCTCATTAACATCATTGGAACCCGTAGCTTCGGTTGCAGCTACAACATAGTACTGATCCTTAGGGTTCAATGTTTTGATAATATCAACTGCTTGATCTAATTTTTCAAAAGATTTTGGTCTAATTACATCACTATTAAATCCTGCGAACTCAATTCCTTCAAACAACTTATTAATATTTGCTATAGCATAAGGATTAGCTACTAACTTTGTAGTATTCGTATCTTTAACTTCTACTCCATTAGGGCATCCGCTATTTTCAATAGTACCAGGAACTGTTACGCACTTATCCTCTAAATCAATCACACCATCTAAATCTATATCCAGTGCAACACCTGCTCCATCTACTCTGGCTCCCGCCGGAGTGTTGAGTTGTCTATCCCAATCATCACATACTCCATCATTATCCTGATCTCCTTTTTCACAGATCAACAATGGTTCTTTCTTTTTAAGAGAAAGCATTCTATGATTAATCTCTCTTAAAGGATCATGCCAAGATAGGTGATTCTTGTGCTTACCTAATTTAAAAGATACTCCTAAATTAA
This sequence comes from Cloacibacterium sp., assembly GCA_017995195.1. Lineage (GTDB taxonomy): Bacteria > Bacteroidota > Bacteroidia > Flavobacteriales > Weeksellaceae > JAGOJI01. The sequence goes on along the minus strand of JAGOJI010000051.1, from coordinate 8,696 downwards.
CACTAAACATATTATCGGAGTAGTTGCTTTTAATCATATTATACATGGAATTGGAGTCCTCTCCACCTCCATCGAACTCATCATCACCTGATATTACATACATTGCTCTTGTCTCAAGATCAATCATATCAGAAAGTTTGTATTTCAAACCAACTCCACCTTGGTAGAAAAAAGAGGCTTGATCTAATGCCTGCTCCATACTAAAAATTGGCATTCTTCGAGGATTGGGGTGCTGATCTTCTCTATATACACTATAGTTCATCAATCCTACTCCTGCATATCCGTGAAGAGCCCATCGGTAAGTAGAGCGGTTGTCTATCCTTCTGAACAAACCGGAAAAATTAATATCTCCTAATATAGAAAGTTGGTTGTACTTAGTATAAGCCTGTGCTACTCCTCTAAGATGAGGCTCTGCTGCAGCTGCATAATTATACTTATTTGCCAAAACATATCCAGGAACGTCATCTAATACCTTTCCTGATTGATTGGTTTTCCCGGTTTGGAAATTTAAACTGAGTCCGAATGAATGGGTAATCTGCTTATCTAAACTGATATAGGCATTCCACCCTGTTTTGATTTTTCCGTCGTAAAAAGACGTAAGGTCTGCTCTGTGCATAAAGGCAGCCCCACCTCCTACAGAAACAGCCCAATCATCAAATCTTTTCGCTTTATTATCAAACTTATAAATGTTTTTTGAGCGAGAAGAAAAAGTGTTAGGATACCCCTGAGTCGTGCGAACTCCCCTACCGTCTTGAGCAAAGAAAATACCCGAAACAGACAGCATTAAAGTAAATAAACTTAATCTCATATTTATGTTTTTATATATCTCTATAAAACTTCATCTAATATTTCTCTTGAAAACGCTCTGTGATACAAATGTTTTTCATGAGGAATTTCAAGTTTTTTCGAATAAAAAATGATCCCACTATAGCATACAATATCTATATCTATTACCCTATCTTCATACTTCCCCAATACTTTGGAATCACTCAACCTACCCAAATCTCTCTCTATTTCCTTTAAAACACCGAGCAATACAAATGGAGAAAGCACAGTTTCCAATATTAGTGCAATATTACAAAAAATCCTATTACTGACAAATTCTACAGGCTCAGATTTTAATATTTTACTTTTTTTCGTTACTTTTCCCGCCTTATTTTCAATTTCAGTAATAGCTTTCTCTATATTATTAATTTTATTACCTAAATTGGAACCCAGTAACAAAACAACTTGGTACGACGACATATTGATAAAAATTTAAGTTAAAAATAAAATATGAAAAGTTTTCTAAAAAATGTTTTTGCAAATATAGTTGCCATTTTAATTATAGGCATGTTCTTATTCGGATTTATGCTGTTTTTAATTATTTCGAGTGCTATAAGCGGGAGCAACTCGGTAAGAGTAAAAGACAACTCTGTTCTTACACTCAATTTTAAAAGCAAAATTATAGACACCGATGCCGAGACCGAAATTTCTATATTTGATTTTAAGAAAAGTAAAAATTTAAAATTCTATGACATCATTAATGCCATAAAATCTGCAAAAGAAGACAAAAAAATAAAAGGCATAAGTATAGAAACCGACAATATTGAAGCGGGACAAACTCAGCTCGACGGTATAAGAAGAGCTTTGGAAGATTTCAAAAAAAGTGGAAAGTTTGTATATGCTTACGGCAATGTAGTATCGCAGGCATCTTACTACTTGGGGTCGGTAGCAGATGAATATTACCTCAACCCTGCCGGCGGAATTGAACTAAAAGGTCTCTCTTCAGAAATTGTTTTCCTTAAAGATTTTGCTGAAAAATACGGCATCGGTATCGATGTGATTAGACATGGGAAATTCAAGGCAGCAGTAGAGCCTTTTATAAGAAATGATATTTCTCCTGAAAACAAAGAACAAATATCGGTTTTACTCAACGATATTTGGGGAGAGACATCAGATAAAATCATAAAGTCCAGAAAATTGGCTCCCGAAGACTTCAAAACCGTGGTAGACAGTCTCTATGGTATTATTCCAGATCTTACCTTAAAACATCGATTGGTAGATAAACTCATGCAAAAATCGGAATACGAAAACATGATAAAAACCAAATTAAACATAAAAAAGGAAGATGATCTCAACAAAATATCTATAGGAAGATATATTATGGCAGATCCATCGTCTTCAAAAAATAACAGCAGTGGCGAAATTGCAGTTTTGTATGCCGCAGGAGAAATCTATAACGGTAGCGAATCTTCGAATATTCATTCGGAAAAATATATAAAATACATTCAGGAACTTACCGAAGACAACAATATAAAAGCGGTAGTATTCCGCATCAATTCTCCGGGAGGAAGTGCTAATGCTTCAGACGAAATACTATTTGAACTTCAGCAACTCAAAAAGAAAAAACCACTGGTGGTTTCCTTTGGAGATTATGCTGCTTCAGGTGGTTACTACATTGCTATGGCAGCAGATAAAATATACGCAGAACCCAACACTATTACAGGTTCCATAGGAGTGTTTGGAGTAGTTCCTAATTTTAAAAATTTAGCACACAAAAATGGGGTTCGTTCGGATATTGTAAGCACCAATGCCAATTCCCACATGTACTCTCCTATCTCTGGAGCTTCTACAGGTACACTTGCCATTATGAACAAAAATGTAGAACAAATCTACAAGAGGTTTGTATACTTTGTTACCCAAAACCGAAAAAAATCATTCGAAGAAATTGACGCCATTGGAGGAGGAAGAGTATGGTCCGGCAAAAGAGCAAAAGAAATAGGCTTGGTAGACGAATTAGGAAGTCTGAATGATGCTATTAATCATGCCGCATCTTTAGCAAAGCTAAAAGATTTCAAGATAGACAGCTATCCTACAAAAATGGATAAATTAGAACGATTTTTAAGTGATTTCGAGGAGGAAGAAATAGCAGCCAGATACATTAAAAAGAAGATAGGAAGTGAAAATTATCAACTTTTCGAAAAAGTTTCCAATCCTAAATTTCAAAACAGTATACAAATGAATATGCCTTACAAAATCACCATAAAATAAGGATATAGGTCACAGATAAACCGAAATCGATTTTTTCGATTTCGGTTTTTTTTCGATTCATTTCTACTTTTTTGCTATAAACTTATTGTAGACAAACAATACAATAAGAGCTCCTACCACAGACATTCCCATGCTATAAATGCTAAAAACACTGTTGGTTACATTTTTTCCAAAAAGCATACTACCAATCCAGCCTCCTACAATACTTCCTAATATCCCTATAATAATAGTGACCGACCAGCCTCCGGGATCTTTTCCTGGTCTTACAGCTTTTGCGATTGCCCCTGCGATTAAGCCAAAAACAATCCACCCGATAATGTTCATCATAATAGATTCTATTTTAAAGTTAATTATTCATAATTTAATAAGGATAAATATATCATTTTTTGACAACATATACTTCTTTTTTCACTAAATAAAAAACACTACACAAACTTAACTGCAATGATTTTTGAAAAATTGCCTATTTACAAATTTGTTAACTCAAGGCTCACCGATTCAAATTTTAATGTGCTTAACCCGAGAGCACTTCTTTATAAATCACCAGTAGTAAGCCAATGCTGTTTTCACTTCAAATTTTAAATAATTATCTTTGATTCAAATTAAAAACAATGAAAAGATTTTTTTTGCTGGTTGCTTTGTTTTCACAAATAATTTTAGCTCAAAATATTTCGCAAAAATTAGATGTTGCGACAAAAAACCTATTAAATTCTCCCGGAATGTATGCTGCCAACTTATCTTTTTATGTAGCGGACGAGACTGGAGATTTTGTATATGAATATCAGGGAAACAAAGGATTTTCTACAGCGAGCACTCAGAAAATTTTCACAGCAGCGGCAACATTGGAACTGTTGGGAAACGATTACCGATACACAACTAAAATCTCGCATTCGGGAACTCTTGATGGTTCTCGGCTTTTGGGAGATATTATTATCACTTCCAATGGAGACCCAACCTTGGGAAGCTGGCGTTATGAAGGTTATAAACCCGAAAATTTCAAACAAAAACTTATTGATGCTTTGAAAAACAAAGGAATCTCCCAAATCAATGGAAATCTGGTGATCGATGATGCGTATTTTGATTTTCAGCACGTGCCCGGTGGCTGGCCTTGGAATGATATGGGGAATTATTATGGTGCAGGAGTTTGGGGAGTCAATTGGAGAGAAAATCAGTTCGACATCCATATCAATGGAGGGAGCAGCATAGGAAGTCCCACCAAATTCAAAGGCTTTTCTTATGATATAGTTGATGTAAAATGGTTGAACGAGACTACTTCAGCAGGAAAAGATACAGGAGATAGAAGCATTATTTACACCGCTCCTCGTTCGGGCGTCGCTTCTATTAATGGAACTTTACCTATGGGCAAAACCACTACAGTTTCAGGGTCAGTTCCTAATCCACCATTACAATTGGCCACAGAAGTTGTGCAATGGCTAAAGGAAAGTAGTATTGATTTTAAAGGCAACATCACCATAACTTCTCAGCAACTTATAGAAGGTAATCGATTAGCCTCTCCGAAAACACAAAGCATTTTGGAATACAAATCACCACCAATGGATAAGATTGTGTACTGGTTTATGCGGAAAAGCGTCAACCTCTATGGTGAAACTTTAATCAAGACTTTGGGAAAAGAAAAAAACAACAATTCTTCTTTTGAAAGTGGAATAAAAGTTTTGAAAGACTTCTGGAAAAGTAAAGGCATTAATACTTCTATGATTAATTTTGCCGATGGTAGCGGGCTTTCACCCCAAAACTACGTTTCTGCAAGAGCAGAAGTTCAAGCTCTGCTTTGGGCAACAAAACAAGCTTGGTATTCTACGTATTGGGAATCTTTTCCCACATACAATAACATGAAAATGAAAAGTGGCACCATAAAAGACAGTAAAGCCTATGCGGGTTATCACACCTCAAAAGAAGGTAAAAAATATGTATATGCCATTATTGTTAATAATTATTCGGGGAACGATATTAATGGAGAATTATTTAGAGTTCTGAATGTTTTAAAATAAAAATATCATTTAAATTATATCTAAAAGACCGTTTAAACTTTCGAGGTTTAGAAAAACAAAATAATTAGATGAAACATTTTACGTCATACATCAATCGTTGGATTGTGTTTGTGCTCATTACGTTGGTTGTAGCGGGTTTTGCCGTGGCATCTACACTTCTTATTCAACAACTGAGAAAGCAAGAGTCGGAGCGAATAAAAGTATTTGCAACGGCAATGAAATTTCAGCAAGGAGAATTTATGACACACCCGCAGGTAGCAGAATTGGTACTGAGCATTGTAGAAGATAATACGAGTATCCCCGTAATTGTTACCGATAGATTCAACAATCCCATTGGGCTACACAGAAACATTCCCGAGGAAACCCTCAATGATTCTCAGAAGCTACGTACACTTATCAAAGATATGGGAGAAACTTACACACCTTTTGAAGTTAAAATGCCCAATGGAGAAAACCAATATATCTATTATTCCAATTCAAGAATGTTGGATAACCTACAATTTTATCCTTTAGTTTTGGCTTTATTGATAGGAACCTATCTTTTATTTTCCTTTTGGTTTTACAGAACGGTAAAACGGACCGACGAGAACTACCTTTGGGCGGGTTTAGCAAAAGAAACAGCACACCAGATAGGAACACCGCTTTCTTCTATGATTGGTTGGATCGAAATCATGAAATTAGAGCACTCCAACCACCAAGGCATCAAAGAAATAGAAAAAGATATTAACCGATTGACAACTATTTCAGAAAGATTCTCAAAAATAGGTTCCATTCCTGAACTCAATGATTTGAACTTGAAAGAAACACTTCAGATCAACTATGATTATTTAAAATCACGGATTTCCAACAAAGTTCATTTTACCCTCCACATGCCTCAGGAAGACGTACTGATACCACATAGCAAAGTCCTGATGAGCTGGGTGATAGAAAATTTGGTAAAAAATGCTGTAGACGCCATGAAAGGGGAAGGAGACCTATCGGTTAGTTTAATCAAAAAGAATAAAAATTTAGTAATCAACTTCAAAGATAGCGGTTGTGGTATGACACATTTGCAGATGAGAAACGCCTTTAAACCCGGTTATTCTACCAAACAAAGAGGTTGGGGATTGGGACTTTCACTATCGAAAAGAGTTATCAATGAATACCACAAAGGGGATCTTAAAATTGCCCACTCCGAAGTAGGCAAAGGAACAACTTTCAGGATTATACTGGAAAATATATAGCTGTATTGTGTATATAAAAAAGAATTACTAATTTTGCACCTCGAAATAATTATAAATATTTTTAACATTATGAACAATTACGAAACTGTTTTCATTTTAACTCCCGTTCTATCTGACGTTCAGGTGGAGGAAGCAGTAAAAAAGTTTGAAGACCTTTTGAAAGAACACAACTGTGAAATCGTTGCCAGAGAAAACTGGGGTCTTAAAAAGTTGGCTTACCCAATTCAGTTGAAGAAGAATGGGTTTTATACTTTGATTGAGTTCAAAGGAGAAGGAAATGTAGTAGCTGATTTGGAATTAGCATTCAAACGTGATGAGAGAGTAATCCGTTATTTAACAACGAAACTCGACAAACACGGTGTTGAATATGCTATAACAAGAAGAGCGAAACTCAAAACAGCAAAAGCTTAATTTTTTTTAACCCTTAAAAACAAAAGACAATGGCAATAGACGAAATGGCACAACAAGCCGCTGCAGGTGGTGAATCTGAAGTAAAATTTCTTACTCCGCTAGATATCAATACTAAGTCTGAAAAGAAATATTGTAGATTCAAAAAATACGGAATCAAGCATGTAGATTACAAAGATGCAGATTTCTTGTTACAATTTGTAAACGAGCAAGGTAAAATCTTACCAAGAAGATATACAGGAACTTCTTTGAAGTACCAAAGAAAAGTTTCTGCTGCAATTAAAAGAGCAAGACATATTGCTCTAATGCCTTATGTAGCAGATTTATTAAAATAATTATTAATCATTGGTTGTTGGTTATTAGACGTCGGTTGATAGTATTATTAACTTCCCCACTTCTAAAATCTAACTTCTAAATAAAAAAGGACAACAACAATGGAAATTATCCTAAAAAAAGACGTAGAAAATTTAGGTCTTGAATTCGATACTTTAGACGTAAAACCTGGTTACGCACGTAACTTTTTAATCCCTCAGGGGTACGCTTTATTGGCGACACCTAAAAACAAAGCAGCTCTTGCAGCTACTTTGGAAGCAAGAAAAGAAGAAGAAGCAAAACTCATCGCAGCAGCTAATGCTATCGTTGAAAAATTGAAAAAAACTTCTGTAACTATTGCAACAAAAGTAGGTTCCGGTGATAAATTATTTGGTTCAATCAACAATATCAACTTGGCTGAAGAGTTGGCTAAAGCTGGAGTAGAAGTAGATAAAAAATACATCAAAATTCCAGGGAATACCATCAAAAGAATAGGGAAGGTAACAGCAAAAATAAGATTACACAGAGAAGTAGAGCACGATTTCGAATTCGAAATTATCTCAGATGCTCCTATAGCACCTGCTGCTCCAGCTGCTCCTAAAGCAAAAGAAGAAGTAAAGACAGAAACGGAAGAAAATTAAACAACCCCTTTCTCTTAGAATTAACAGATAATAGACAAAAATATATTTTTGAGCCACTCCCCATTGGAGTGGCTTTTTTCATGACCATCAGTCTGTGATAAATTTCTTTTAACATTTATGGTTTTATAACCCATGACTCACGACTTCACAGAAATATTTTCAATTAAATAACTTAGAACCAGTCTAAAAAACAAAACAAGAGACGGAATCAATAGTATTTTATCAATATGATAGATATTATCTAAATCATTACTTGATTATAATGTTTTTTGTTCGTATTTTTGTAATCTAAAATCATTCTAAATAAAAACAATGATTAAAGTAAGCGACACAGCAAAACAAAAAGCCATTCAACTGATGACGGAAGAAGGGTTCAATCCCGAAACCGACTACATTCGTGTTGGTGTGAAAAGCGGCGGTTGTTCCGGACTGGAATATGTTTTGAAATTTGATAATAAAAAGGAAGAAAATGACCAAGTTTTTGAAGACAACGGCATTAAAGTAATCATTGAAAAAAAATCTATCCTTTACCTCGCTGGAACCACATTGGAATATTCCGGCGGACTGAACGGAAAAGGTTTTGTTTTTAATAATCCGAATGCTGCAAGAACTTGCGGTTGTGGAGAGTCATTCTCTTTATAAAATTAAGAGATTAGGAAATTAAGGGATTAAGAAATTAGTTGATGTCTTAATTCCTTTGAAATCAAAAATATTAATACGTGAATATTATAAATTAAGGGATTAAGAAATTAGTTGATGTCTTAATTTCTTTGAAATCAAAAATGTTAATACGTGAATATAATAAAATTAAGGGATTAAGAAATTAGTTGATGTCTTAATTCCTTTGAAATCAAAAATATTAAGACGTGAATATTATAAATTAAGGGATTAAGAAATTAGTTGATGTCTTAATTCCTTTGAAATCAAAAATGTTAATACGTGAATATTATAAAATTAAGGGATTAAGAAATTAGTTGATGTCTTAATTCCTTTGAAATCAAAAATATTAAGACGTGAATATTATAAAAAGTAACTAATATCCTAATCTCTTAATTTCCTAATCTCCTAAA
>JAGOJI010000050.1 GCA_017995195.1 Cloacibacterium sp. | reverse complement strand
AATGATTTATCATGCCCAGAGTGTGATAAGAGGGGTAAGTAGAGCTTTGGTAGTGGTAGATTTGCCCTTTGGGACTTACCAAAGCGATCCACAAAGAGCCTTAGACTCGGCTGTAAGAATTATGAAGGAGTCTGGTGCTCATGCTATAAAAATGGAAGGTGGAGCAGAAATTGCAGAATCTATTAAAAGAATCATCAATGCGGGAATTCCTGTGATGGGGCATTTAGGGCTTACACCACAGAGTATTTATCAGTTCGGGACATATAAGGTAAGAGCGAAAGAAGAGGAAGAGGCAGACAAATTGAAAAAAGATGCTCTACTTCTGGAAGAATTGGGCTGTTTTGCCTTAGTTTTAGAAAAAATTCCGGCAAACCTTGCCCAAGAGGTATCAGAAAGCCTATCTGTGCCTACCATAGGAATAGGTGCGGGTTCATATTGCGATGGGCAAATTTTGGTATATCATGATATGGTGGGTATGAATAAAGATTTCAGTCCTAAATTTTTGAGAAGATACCTCGACCTCTATACCGAAATTACAGGTGCTGTGGCTCAGTATGTGAAAGATGTAAAGGGCGTTTCGTTTCCCAACGAAAACGAAAGTTACTAATTATATAGAGTGTATTTCCTTTAACTTTATTTCTTTCAATTATAATATGTAGGAGCTATTTCATTACATAAAACTACGATTTAATGAAATTTTAACATAAAGTCACAAAGGTTTTTCACGAAGAGTATAATTTATAAGATTTTTTTTTAACAACATGGACTTCTTTGTATAAAATTTGGTGACACTATAACTTCATAACCATATAACTTTGTAACCTCTTACCTCTCTTGTCTCGAATTAAGATTGATTAAGAAATAAACATAGAAGTTAAAGTAGTAATTTTCTGTTACGACTTTACATAATTTTTTTACAAAATAATGATTAGTACGCTACTTATATTAAGTGTTTTAGTGGGTGTAGGATTAGGTAAATTTGTTGGAAACAGCGAAAAATTTGCCAAGAGACTATTGATTTTAAGTGCCGGTTTTCTTATTGCCATTTGTGTAAACGAGGTTTTTCCTCAGGTGTATGAAAAACATGATTCTAACATAGGTATTTGGATTGTTGTGGGAGTTTTGTTGCAGATGTTGTTGGAGAGTCTTACTAAAGGCTTCGAACATGGGCATTTCCACCACCATCATGAGGAAAATAATATTCTTCCTTTTGCTTTAATGCTGGGTATGTTTGTTCACGCTTTTATCGAGGGAATTCCTTTGGCAGACGAAACCGACGTTGCTTCTCCTTATTTGTTAGGTATTGTATTTCATAATTTGCCAATATCTTTTGTTCTAGGCTCATTTTTACTTAAAGATAAACCTTTTCAGCTTTCCTCTTGGGTTATTATTTTGTTTTTTACCCTAGCGTCTCCTTTAGGAATGTATTTTGGGCAATATTTTAATCCCTCTTGGAAACCTTATATTTTAGCTATTGTGGGAGGGATTTTTCTTCATATTTCCTCCGTTATTATTTTCGAAAGCAGTAAAAATCACAAAATGGACTGGGAGAAAATTATCTTGGTAATTGCGGGAGTTGGTATGGCGTTATTCGGACATCTATTTCACGAACATTAGAGTTGTTGGGCTTTGAGTGTGAAGTTGTTGGATATTAAGTTGCGATATTTTTTGTCCAAACGTTAAACACAACCTAAATTTAGGTTGTGTTTAAGATAAACCAAGTTAGAAAGCAATACAAAATTGGGTATTACTTCAATAATTTTTACGCCTTCGTTTGTCTTTGCGATTAAATGTTTTATCCCGAACTTGATATTATAAACAAATTTTTATCGTATAGTCAACGAAAACTACCCAATCATTCGTGTTTTTAGAGTATAATGTACCGCCTTGAGTTTGAAGCTATGATAAAAGGGTTGGATATTTGAGTTTTTGTATAACTCTATGCTTTACCACTAACATCTTCACGACCTCACGCCCAACGACTTTACAACTTCACAAACCCACACCTCACTCTTTAAGCAATCTAAAACTCATTCTATGGTAGGGTGTTACGCCGTATTCTTTTATGGCATCTCTGTGGGCTTTGGTGGGGTAGCCTACGTTTTTGTCCCATCTGTATTGTGGAAATTCGTCGTGGAGTTGGAGCATGAGTCTGTCTCTATAATTTTTTGCAATAATGGAAGCTGCAGCAATGCTCAAAACCTTACTGTCTCCTTTTATAATACATTGATGAGGGGTATAATGATAAGGATGAAAACGATTTCCATCTACCAAAATAAGCTCAGGTCTTACTTGTAATTGGTCTAATGCCAAGTGCATAGCATGAATGCTGGCATTGAGGATGTTATGTTTGTCTATAAAAGAAGGCGGCAACTCTGCAATGGCGTAGTCTATTGCGTGGTCTTTTATATAGCTATCCAAATCTATGCGTGTTTTAGATTTTAGTTTTTTAGAGTCATTCACAAAGTTTTGATTGAATTTTTCGTCTAAAATTACTGCTGCAGCCACTACAGGACCGGCAAGACAGCCTCTTCCTACTTCATCGCAACCCGCTTCGATATAATTTTCCGACCATTTTTTTATTAATTCCATAAAATTTAACTAAATATTACTTTTAAAATTATAGCATCATCAAAATTAAATATTTTTTAAGAATTTATTAACAAATGTCTTGCGTATATTAAGAAACTTTTACATATTTGTCCTAATGAAAAATTTATTTTGATATGAAAAAACTAACAAACAGTATTTTAGCAGTCGTTCTGACTTCTTCTTTTGTGCTAGTCAACGCACAGGAGAAAAAGAAAGAGACTGATGAAAAAGAAATCGAAGGCGTAGTAGTTACTGCCCTTGGGATTAAAAAAGCAGAAAAATCTATTGGTTATGCAACTACTAAAGTTAGTAGTGATGATATGACTAAGGTGGGCAACCAAAACATGGTAAACTCTTTAAGTGGTAAGGTATCTGGTGTTCAAGTGATTGCATCTGGTGGAGCTCCGGGACAGGCAAGTAGATTGGTTATTAGAGGAGGTAATAAATCACTCACTAATTCTAATGAGCCATTGTACGTTATTGATGGGGTGCCTATGAGTAATGCAAACGACGGGAATGGCAATACTGTAACTGGAATAGCAAGTCCAAATAGAGCAGCAGATATTAACCCTAATGATATAGAGGATATTACTGTATTAAAGGGAGCTGCTGGTGCTGTATTGTATGGTAATAGAGGGTCGAATGGAGTTGTATTAATTACAACTAAATCAGGGAAACACAAAGGAGATAAGCCTTTGATAGAGTATTCTACTCAGATAGCATTCGACAATGCATTGGTACTTCCAGAATATCAAACTGTATATGCACAAGGTAATAGTCCTTTAGCATATTCAGAAGGAGGCTCTAGATCCTTTGGTCCTAGAATAATGGGACAAACAGTTATGAGTACAAGAGCTGGGGCGGCTCAAGGTAAAGGTGCTATACCTATTACTTTAAAAGCGTATGATCCTAGAAAAGAATTTTTAGAAACAGGTATGACGAAAAATGATAATTTATCAATTTCTCATACAGTTAACAAGTCTAATTTTTTTCTTTCAGGAGGACATTCTTTACAAACTTCTATAGTTCCTAATCAAGAATATAGAAAAATTAATTTTAGATTTAATGGAAATACTCAATTCACAGAAAAATTCAATGCAGGCATAAACATATCCTATAATAAAACATCGGGTAATATTCCTTATGCTGGACAAGATGGAAACAATCCTATTTTTGCACTTTTCCATGTTCCCGTAAGTTATAATTTAAAGGGATATGGCTATGAGAGACCTGATAATGGTCAACAGATAAACTTCAGAGGAGGATCATTTGATAACCCTCTATGGTCTGTATATAAAAACTCTGCAACCACTGTTAGTGATAGATTTATTACTAGCGTAAATTTAAATTACGATTTATATAAATGGCTAAAGTTAAGTTATAGAATTGGTAACGATAACTTAACAGATAATAGGGTTTTATTTAGAGATATTTATTCTGGAGGCTCGCCAAATGGATATTTATTATATGATAATGTAAAGAGGCAAGAAACTACATCAACTTTAATGGCTAATATCAATACTGAAATTATTGAAGATTTGTCTTTAACAGCAACATTAGGTCAGGATTATAATTTAAGAACTTATAAAAATGATCGTATTCTAGGTACTGAGTTAGTGTTACCTGGAATAATTAATACAAATAATATAAAAACATTCGATCCAGGTTATGTTTATGAAACAAAAAGGACTTTGTTTGGAGTTTTTGCTGATTTATCATTAAGTTTTAAGAATTATCTATTCTTGAATGTGGTTGGTAGAAATGAATGGAGTTCAACATTACCTGAGGAAAGTAGAAGCTTTTTTTATCCTGGAGCTAGTGCGTCTTTTGTGTTTTCTGATGCTTTTAATATTAATAAGAGTATACTTAATTATGGTAAATTAAGGGTTGGTGTTTCTAAAACAGCGAGAGATGCAAATCCATATTTAATTTATGACACTTATAGACAAGGAGAGTTTGTAGATGGCTTTACACCAGGCATTAAATTCCCTTTCAATGGATTACCTGGATATACAGTGGCAAATACTATAAATAATGCTAACTTAAAACCTGAATTTACTGTAGAGCAAGAAATTGGGGCTGATTTAAGGTTTTTTAGAGATAGAATAGGTATTGACTTTACTTATTTTAAAAACACAAACACTGATGGAATTATAGATTTAGAGATATCGCCAGCAACAGGAGCGAGTGGGTCCATTGTAAATAGTGGCAAGACGACTTCTAACGGTATAGAAATAATGTTGAGAACAACACCAATTAAAACCGAAAACTTCAAATGGGATTTAAATTTTAACTTTAGTAGAATTCGCTCAAAAGTGGAAGAGACTTACCCTGGCGTAGATAGAATTTATCTTGGTGGTTTCTCAGGAAACCCCGCTATCTACGCTGTTAAAGGAGAAAGATATGGAACAATTATAGGTAGTGGATATCAAAGAAATGACAAGGGAGATATTTTAACCGATGATGATGGATATCCTTTATGGACGAGTAGTGCTAACCTCGGTCATGTTGAAGCTGATTGGACAGGAGGTGTAAATTCTACTATGAGATATAAAAACTTATACTTATCTGCTTTAGTTGATGTAAGACAAGGAGGTTTCTTGTATAGTGGAACAGAAGAACTTTTAGATTTTTATGGGGTTTCTAAAAAAACTCTACATAGAGAAGAAGATTATGTATTCCCAGGTATAAATGCTAACACAGGTGTTGCAAATAATGTCGTGGTCAAAAGGGATCAAGTTTGGTACGGAGGAGCTTATCCCAATGAAGAATATGTGTATGAAAATAATTGGGTTAAGTTAAGAGAAATTACTTTAGGGTATACATTTAAGATTAATAGCATTCCTTATATTAGATCAATTGACATGGGAGTTTTTGGTAGAAATTTATATATATGGACTAAGATTCCGCATATAGACCCCGAATCAAGTTCGTTTGGAACAGGAAATGCACAAGGGGTTTCAAGGTTTGCTTTTCCAACAACTAGAAGTTTTGGATTTAATATGAAAGTACAATTTTAATTATTTTGATAATGAAAAAAAATATTATAAAAGGATTTGCAATTTCATTTATTGCACTTAGTTTGTTAGGATTAAATTCTTGTAGACAAGAATTAGATATCAATGCTGATCCAAACAACCCGACAGATGTTCCAAGTAGAACGTTATTAGCAGGTTCCGAGATTAATATTGGATATATTGTTGGCGGAGCTGCTACACGTATGCCAGCAAGTATAATTCAACACTATGGAGGGCATAGAGGGCAACCTTTAGACTATGCTAGATTTAATATTACTTCATCGGCAACTGACGGTCTTTGGACTAGTGGTTATGATGTACTGATGGATTTAAATGCTTTGGAAGAAAAAAGTATTAAGTTGAACGATAAAATTTATCAGGGAGTTTCCCAAATTCTTAAAGCCTATATTTTTAGTATATTAACCGATTCTTTTGGGGATATCCCATTCAAAGAAGCTTTACAAGGTTCAAGAAATATTAACCCCTCGTATGATAAGCAAGAAGTAATTTATCAGGAATTAATAAAAATGATAGATAATGGTATTGCAAATGTTAAGTCAAATGTAGGTAACAAACCGACTTCGGATGATTTTATATTTGCAGGAAACATTCAAAAATGGGAAATGTTTGGAAACTCATTAAAATTAAGATTATATAATCACCTAAGCAAAAAAAATCCTAGTGCTGCAGCAAGTTTCTTGGCAACAAACCCTGTTCTAATAGAATCTTCTGTAAATAATGCAAAAGTAACATTTGGAACATCAGCATCTAATGCAAATCCGATATATCAATTTGATATATTATCTGGAAGAAAAGATCAAGCGGTTTCAAAAACAATAGTAGATAAAATGTTGAGTTTAAATGATCCTAGAGCTAACGTTTATTTTACTAAAATTACAAAAGGTGCTACTTTTATAGGGCAGATTAGAGGAAATGAACCAGGGGGAGATACAGACGATTCAGGTGAGAGTTTGTATTCTAGAGTTGGATCCGCCTATGCGTCAATCAATTCGCCTGTTGTTTTAATGAGTGCTGCCGAAGTTAATTTTATTAAGGCTGAAATCTACCACAGAGCAGGTGATGTAACTAATTCGAAAACAGCTTATGAAAATGCGATTAAGGAAGATTTCTCTGCACTTGGGTTAAGTGGTTCAGCATCATATATTTCAACAGCTAATGTAGTCTTTAATGGTACTTTAGAAAGAATTATGGAGCAGAAATGGATTACAATGTTTCAAGCTTCTTACGAGTCTTGGGTAGACTGGAGAAGAACAGGATTCCCACAACTGGTAGCTCCTACAATAAACAGAACATCAAATGTTTTTCCAAGAAGGCTTCCATATCCGCAAGTAGAAATAAATGTTAATGGTGCGGCTCTTTCAGCAGGTCCAGGCATACCAATTCCTTTTGAAACATTAAAAACAAAAGTTTGGTGGGATCAATAATAACTTTATGTCTCACAAAAACCACCTTCGGGTGGTTTTTTTATTTCTCATATTTTCCATTACATTTGTAGTTCAATTTGGATAGGATATGCGTTTTCTTTTTCTGTGTGTTTTTTTATCGGTAACTCTATCGGCTCAGGTGCCTAAGGAGCTTCCTGTTCCATCTTCATCAGATACTTTGGTGGTAGATAGCGGCAAGAAAGATTCCTTAAAAATATTTAAACCCGGTATTCAGGATTATCTTTATTTTACGCAGTTTTCAGAAAAGAAAATCTTTGATACTGTTTTTACAATAGACAAGTCGTATCGTTTTACACAGTACAATAATCGGAATAATTTTGGTAAAATACAGTTCTCCAATATTGGTGAAGGCTTTCAAAACTTGGTGTATGAAACTCCTGTAGAGCAGAATTTAGCCCTGTTGCCTACAAAAAAATCCTTTTTTCTGTTGGGGGCTCAGGACATCAAGTACTACGATGTTAAAACTCCTACTACGGCATTCTATTTCCATAATGGTGTGCGAAACGGAGCTACGTTGCAAACCACTTATACGCAGAATATAGGCAAACAATTCAATTTTGCGATAGAATATATGGGGTTGCGTTCGTTGGGTTGGTATCAGCGAAACCTGTCTTCGTCCAACAACACAGTTTTTTCCGGACACTATATCTCTAAAAACAGTCGATATCAGGCATTTGCACATTATATTCATCAAAACATCAACAACGAAGAATTTGGAGGAATTGCCAATTTAGAAAACTTTACCAGTGGCGATTCCCGTTTTAGAAGTCGAGAAAATCTTACGGTAAACCTCAGCAATACCTTCTCTCAGATGGCGATAAGGAGATACTACCTGAGCCATGAGTTTGCTCCTTTTGATGTAGAAAAATATCCGTTTAAACTTAGGCACACTATTTTTCATCAAGCCAATAAATATCGGTATACGCAAGAAGGAACGGAAGATTATTATACCTCAGAACTTATTGATAATTACCCTACCAATAGTTACAAATATTCCAAAAAGCTGAGTAACGTACTGAGTATAGCTTTTGATAGAGAAAAATTTAAGGCAGATGCGGGTGTGCTTCATCAGATGATTCATTTTGGAGCAGGTTTTCCATTAATCATCAATAACGTTCAAGAAAACTCGGAATTCAAAGAAAATCGTTTCGGATTGGTAGGAAATATACAGATGAAATTATGGAATAAAGTAGACGTGAAATCTATGCTCGAAATCTCCAATGGGAAAACCTTTGGCAATGCCCTGAGATCCGAAAACCATTTGGTATTCGAGCCTTTTAGTGGCTATGTGTTAGATGCGTATATCAATTTTCAATCCATGGCACCTTCTTTTAATTATTTAATGAATGCCTCGTTTTATAAAGATTTCAATTACCTGTTTTCAAATTTTAAGAATCAAAATATATTGGAATTTAAAGGAAAGATTAACTTAAAATGGTGGGATACTCAACTCTTTGCCAACTATTTTAGAATCGATCGTTATGCTTATTTCGATTTCTCAGGACAACCCGCTCAGAGTTCTACATCGCTCAATATTTCTCAATTAGGTGCCGAATCTACCGCTACTTACGGGAAATTTAACCTCAATATGAGGGTGCTGTTACAAAATGCTTTAACCAACAAAGATCTGTTGCCAATGCCCAATTTTATAGGAAGATTCAACTTTTTCTATCAGTCCAAAGCCTTTAAAAATGCAGCAGAAATTCAGACCGGTGTCAAGGTCTACTATTTTACCAAATTTGCATCAAGAGAATATATGCCTGTTATCAACGAATTTGTTTTACCATCGAGTAATTCTTATTCTATAGGAGGACAGCCCATTGCCGATGCCTATTTTAATTTGAAGGTAAAAAGAATGATGATCTATGCCGAAGCACAGCATTTTAATACCTCATTTATGAAAAACCAATCCTACGCAGCACCTTATTATCCTATAGCAGACTTTAGATTAAATTTGGGCTTGGTTTGGTATCTTTTCCATTAATGTATTTTTGGAGATGGGAAGGTTTAAGAAGTTAGAAAGCTATAGGATTATGAAGTCCTTTTGCTTTTTTACGAAATGGCTTGGTTGGGCTTAAAAAACAATGTGACTCAATTTTTTACTCTGAATATTCTTCGATTTTCTAAAAAAAATAAAAAAAACAATGACATACAAAAATCCGGATGAAAACGGCTACTACGGTGAATTTGGCGGAGCATTTGTTCCTGAAATGCTCTACCCAAATGTAGAAGAATTGCAAAAAAAATATCTTGAAATTATAGAATCCGAAGGGTTTCAGGCAGAACTTAGAGATTTATTAAAAAACTATGTAGGTCGTGCTACTCCGCTTTATTTTGCCAAAAATTTGAGCAAAAAATATCACACCAATATTTACCTAAAACGCGAAGATCTCAACCATACCGGTGCACATAAAATCAACAATGCACTTGGTCAGGTTTTGCTTGCACAGAAATTGGGTAAAAAACGCATTATTGCTGAAACAGGAGCCGGCCAACACGGCGTTGCAACAGCAACTGCCTGTGCTCTTATGGGACTGGAATGCATTGTTTACATGGGCGAGGTAGACATTGCCAGACAAGCTCCCAACGTTGCCCGAATGAAAATGCTGGGAGCTCGTATTGTCCCTGCAACTTCGGGTTCAAAAACCTTGAAAGATGCTGTGAATGAGGCATTGAGAGACTGGATCAACAATGCTGCTACAACACACTACATTATTGGAAGCGTAGTAGGACCACACCCTTTTCCGGATTTGGTTGCAAGATTCCAAAGTATAATCTCGGAGGAAATAAAGTGGCAACTGTCTGAAAAAATAGGTAGAGAAAATCCTGATTATGTTATTGCCTGTGTTGGTGGAGGGAGCAACGCAGCAGGAACTTTCTATCATTTTGTAGATGAAAAAGAAGTGAAAATTTTAGCAGCGGAAGCAGGAGGTTTTGGTGTAGATTCCGGAAAATCTGCTGCCACTACTTTCCTTGGGACAACAGGCGTTTTACACGGTAGCAAGAGTATTGTAATGCAAACTGAGGACGGACAAGTCGTGGAGCCTCATTCTATTTCAGCAGGTTTGGATTATCCCGGAATCGGACCTTTTCATGCCAATTTATTCAAAAATAAAAGAGCCGAATTTTTCAGTATTAATGATGATGAAGCCTTAAAATTTGCCTTTGAACTTACCGAATTAGAAGGCATTATTCCCGCATTGGAAAGTGCACATGCTTTAGCAGTTTTAGATCATAAAAAATTTGAAAAAGACGATGTAGTTGTGATTTGCCTGAGTGGTCGTGGCGATAAAGATATGGATACCTATCTTCGGGAGTTGTAAGCGTTGAGCGTCAGGCTTTAACAACGCTTCTATACGGCTAAAATCAAATAGAATTCCTAAAAAGGAAAATTAAATTTGTGCATTACAAAAAACTTATTACATTTGTAGCAATGAAAACAATAAACAACAAAAATTGGTGGTGGAATCTAAACTCTCGTCTGAGTCTGGATTGAATGCCTATTTTTTCTTGTTGAATTAAAATATTATAGAAAAAGACTTTGACGGATCTCGTTGAAGTCTTTTTTTTATTGCGAGAATAGCAATCCAAATACAACTTACTGTACAAATTTTAGTTAGCCCAAAAAGCAATTTTAAAAATATAAAATGCCAACCAACAACCAACAACCGACAACCAAGATAAAAACCACTTCTACTGCATTAATGGGTGATTTACACACGCCCATGTCTATTTATTTGAAACTTCGCGATCAATTTCGCGATACCATTCTGTTGGAATCTACCGATCACAACGCAGACAACAACAGTTTCTCCTTCATTGCTGTGAATGCTATTGCCGGAATTGAAGTGAAGAATCTGAGGGAATACGAAATAAAATTTCCCAATGCTGCACCCGAAAAAAGAGAGTTTAAACAAGAAAAATTAACCGATTTATTACAAGATTTTTCTTCTTCTTTCGATTGTGAAGAACCCAAAAATCCGATTGAAAAAATGGCTCAAGGTTTATTCGGATATACAGGTTTTGATGCCGTTCAGTTTTTTGAAAATATCAAATTTAAGTCCCAAGATTCTGAAATAGAAATTCCACTTCTGCGTTATCGATTGTATCAATACGTGATTGCTATTAATCATTTCAATGATGAAATGTTTTTGATAGAGAACAAAATACAGGGTTTAAAATCCGAAGTTCTTTTAATTAAAGATTTGATTTTACATAAAAATATCAGCATTTTTCCCTTTGAAGGTATAGAGGAAGAAACTTCTAACCTTACTGATGAAGAGTATTTGGAAATTGTGGAAAAAGCTAAAAAACACTGTTTTCGTGGCGATGTTTTTCAGTTGGTGTTGAGTAGACGTTTCCAACAGAAATTTTTGGGAGATGAATTCAACGTTTATCGTGCACTTAGAAACATCAATCCATCACCGTATTTATTTTTCTTCGATTATGGAGATTATAAATTAATGGGGTCGAGTCCTGAGAGTCAGTTGATTATAAAAAACAATAAAGCTGTTATTCACCCGATTGCAGGAACTTTCAAGCGAACAGGCAATACCGATCTCGATTTAAAATCTGCTGAAGAACTCAAAAAAGACCCTAAAGAAAATGCCGAACATACTATGCTTGTAGATTTGGCACGAAATGATCTTAGCATTTTGGGTAAAAATACAAGCGTAACAAAACTGAAAGAAATTCAATTATTTTCTCATGTAATTCACATGGTTTCGGAAGTTACCGCCGATTTAGAGAAAGACACCAATCCGTTCGCAATGATTGCTACTACTTTTCCACAAGGAACTTTAAGCGGAGCTCCAAAATATCGGGCTTTGGAGCTTATTGATGAGTACGAAAAATCGACACGCGGCTATTACGGAGGTTGCATAGGCTTTGTGGGATTTGATGGCAGTTGTAACCAAGCGATTATGATTCGGACTTTTTTGAGTAAGAACAATACGCTTTATTATCAAGCAGGTGCCGGCATTGTAGCCCAATCCTCCGCAGAAAGTGAGTTGCAAGAGGTGAATAATAAATTGAATGCCTTAAAAATGGCAGTGAAAAAAGCTGAAACTGTTTAGTTGATGGTTGTCGGAATTTTAAAATGTAAAATAATATGGAATATATAAATCTTGATGTTTGGCTTGAAGCAAGAAAACTTGCAGATATGATTTACAATTCAACCAAAAATTATCCAAAAGAAGAAATTTTTCGGATTGACCAATCAGATTAGAAGATGCGGAATTTCTATTCCTTCTAATATTAATATAGGAAGAAATACTTCAAAAGAAATACATTTTTATTTGTTGCATGAGGCTCTTTATATGAATTAGAAACACAGGTGTATTTATCTTTTGGTTGAGATTATATTGAAAAAGAAACGTTTTACGGTATTTTATCGCAAATTGTACTTTGCAAAAATTAATCAATGGATTTATTAATTATTATAAAAAATAAATAATGGGAAATAACATAGAAGAACCAATAACTATCAACCGACAACCATTAACCAAAATTTTGGTTTTTGACAATTACGATAGTTTTACCTACAATTTGGTACAAATGATAGAACAGATTGTTGGTGAAAAAGTAGATGTTTTTCGGAACAATGAAATTCCTTTAGAAGACATCGAAAAATACGATAAAATTATTCTTTCTCCCGGTCCCGGAATACCCGAAGAAGCAGGAATTTTATTGGAAGTGATTAAAAAATACGCCCCTACAAAACAAATTTTGGGGGTTTGTTTGGGCTTGCAAGCTATTGGCGAAGCATTTGGTGGTACATTGATTAATTTAAACGAAATCTATCATGGTGTTGCTACCGAAATTGAAATCATTAAAGAAAATGCTTTGATCTTTAAGGGTTTACCGAAAAAAATAGAAGCGGGGCGTTATCATTCGTGGGCTGTTTCTACGGAGAATTTTCCTGAAGCATTGGAAATTACCGCAATCGATGAGAAGGGAATGATTATGGCGTTGCAGCATAAAGAATATCAAGTTCATGCCGTACAATTTCATCCGGAAAGTATTTTGACACCGCATGGAAAAGAAATTTTAATTAACTTTTTTAATTGTTAATTATTAACCATTTTATGAAACAGATTTTACAATATTTATTCAATCATCAAACACTTTCAAAAGCGGAGGCGAAGGCTATTATGATTGAAATTGCACAGGGAAAGTTTAATGATACCGAAGTTTCGGCTTTTATCACGGTTTTTTTGATGCGAAGTATTTCGCTGGAAGAATTACAGGGATTTCGGGAGGCTTTGCTGGATTTAGCAGTAAAGGTAGATTTGGGAACACAGGATTTGGTAGATATTGTAGGAACGGGAGGTGATGGAAAACACACCTTCAATATTTCTACTTTATCGAGTTTTATAGTGGCGGGAGCCGGACAAAAAGTAGCAAAACATGGCAATTATGGTGTGTCTTCTACTTCGGGTGCATCTAATGTTTTGGAAGAATTGGGTTATGTTTTTAAACAGAATTCCGAGGGTTTGAAGAAAGATTTAGAAAAATCAAATATTTGCTTTATGCACGCTCCGCTGTTTCACCCGGCTCTGAAAATCGTAGCTCCTATGCGGAAAGGTCTGGGCTTACGAACATTTTTCAATCTTTTGGGACCACTTGTGAATCCTGCAAGGCCTCAATTCCAAATGATTGGCGTATATAATTTAGAAATTGCCCGTTTGTATCAATACTTGTTGCAAAAACAAGAGGTAGAATTAATGTTGGTTCACGCTTTGGACGGTTACGACGAGATTTCTTTAACAGGTGATGCCAAAATCATCAATAAAAACGGCGAAAAGGTATATTCTGCCGAAGAATTAGGCTTTAAAAATATAAAATCAGAAGATATTTTCGGTGGAAGTAGTATTCAGGAAGCCGCCCAAATTTTTAGAAATATTTTGGAAGGAAACGGAACACAAGCCCAAAACGCTGTGGTTTTAGTCAATTCTGCAATGGCACTTTTCAATACCCAAAAATATGAATCTTATGAAGATTGTCTGGCTCTATCAAAGGAAAGTCTGGAAAGTGGAAAAGCATTGAAATGTTTGGAAAATTTAATTTGAACTCAGATTCTGTATGGGAGGGTTTGAAGGTTATGAGGTAAATGTTTTGAATTTTAGTTAGCCGGTACGCTGGAAAACCTCAAAGAAACCCTAAGATTAGTGTCTCTTGTGGCATTTGATTTTAGAATATAGGCTACTCTTACTTTTACACTTTCTCCTTTTACAATATGGTCTAAAGTCTGTGAGGTAGAAGGATCGAGCATTACGTTGTCGCCCACATTGTCCCCGATGTCATTTCTGGAAGCTACCAAAACCTCTCCGGTATTACTTCCCGAAACATATACTTTCATTGACCTGAAGTTTCCTAAGCTCTGTCCACTTGGTGTAATGGTGGAAATATTGGCAGATGAAATTCTGATATCCTTTACCATAGCATTACTTGCTCCTACATACTGTGCTACGCTGGTAGCGGCAGATGTTGTAGAAATTTCCTGATTTGCCGGAACTCCCGACGAAACCAAAACACTTGTGGTGTAAGGAAAAGTACTTTGGACTAAAGACTGAACAGTTCCACAGCTAACCGATAGGGCAGCAACAATACTCATTGCGATACTTTTTTTCATGATTACATGATTTTATTATGAATTTCAAAATTACACTTAATAGGTGAATGTTTTGTTATTTAATTTTAGCAAATATTTCTAAAATTTTCATTTTAGGATATGATGTTTATTGCGAAGAAAGTTAATTGTCGATTTTTGGAATACAGTTTGAACTTTTATATCAATCCTCTGTTGCTTTTACATACTCATAAAATAATCTCTTCGACAAAAAGCTCTCAGATGTTTCTGCTTCCAGTTTAGATTTAATTTCGCTTATCTCTTGGGTGTGTTTTTTCTCCTTACAATAATCCATTAAAATATCCTGATTATAGTCAATAGAATAGATATGATAATCCAAATTAAAATTATCTCTATTGATGTTGTTTAGGGTAACTATACGCCCCCAATTGATGAAGCTACACACCAAAACTGTTCCGTAGAAATACCAAAACATATGATTGAAAAGAAAGGCGTTGGTTTTTCTTTTCTGAATTTTGATGAAAGTAACGGTTAAGCCAATAATAGATAGGATTAAAAATGCAAAAACACCTAATCTCTTGTAGGTTAAACCAAGATTGATAACGTATTCCGAATTTTTAGCAACCGCAGAAATCACTAAAATAATATTCAGAAATATCCATATTTTAGATAAAATTTTCAAAGGTTGGGCTTCTTTATCAAAATTAGAACTTCCTTTGAAAAAGTATAAAATCAAAAAAATTGCCATAACGATGGACAAGATTACGGCATTCACTCTCTCGTGGGTGTCTGTCGCAAGTTCATAAGCAGAGGTATTGTTTTCATAAAACTGTTCGTAGTTAAAAATACCGATGAAAACAAGCAACAAGATATTGAGTCCGATTAATGATATGATTCCGCTGATTCTCTCTGTTCTCAAATCAAAAAAACAGTAAGCCGTTCCGCTATTTTCATGAGTAAAATCATTCTGTAGCAGGTGATTTTTTTTATAAAAAAAGATTGAACAAAAGTAAAATTAAGAAAAACGGTTAAAACCGTTACTATGCAGTAGTTTATAAATTGACGGTCTGAATTTGGAAGGTAGTGTACATCAGGTTTTGGGCTTAAAAAGACAGAG
>JAGOJI010000049.1 GCA_017995195.1 Cloacibacterium sp. | reverse complement strand
CCTTGGATTTGTGTGTGGCGTTAATAGTGAGAGTGGTGTAGGCAGTCTTTAATTTTAATGCTTCAGATCCTTATGAAGTATTATTTCAGATACCACCGCATCTTGGCTTCTTGTTCGGGTTTTAGTTTAAGTTGTTTTAAAATTTCTTTTTCGTTGGGGTAAGATACCCGCAGAAAAATAATTCTTTCTGCAAAATATTTGAAATATGGATGGGATTTCAAAAAAGATTCGGGAGCATTCGGCAAACTGTATTTCTGAACGTTGTTTGTATTGAACTCAAGTGTTTGAATAAGTTTTTCTGCTAAATCTCTGTCGATATGGTAAGTTTCCAATACTTGAGACGTGTGGGCGAAACCGCCCAAAACCTTTCTAAATCCTACAAAACTACTGGCAGCTTTTTCATTAAAACCAAATTCCAATAATTGTTGAAACGAAATACTGTTGATGTCCAGTTGCGTGAAATCTGTTTTGATAATGACTTTTACCTCTGTATTCTCAGAAATATTCAGTCGGATAAAAGGTTTTATCTCCTCGAATTTTTCTGTACTAATGACAAAGCAGTTTTTAACATCTTCTACCGATTTAAAATTTCCTTTCAGGTTTCTATTTTTGTAGTTGAGGATAACCTGTGCCTGCTTTTCTGAAAATCCCAGTTGTTGCCAACCTGCCAAATCCAAGGTATTGGGATTGAAAACCGAATATAATATTTTAGCGGATTTATGGGTTGCGAAAGTTTTATCTTCAGGTTTATTTTTTTCGGGAAGCAAGAGATAGGGTTCTAATTTTCTGTAGTTTTCATCATTAATAATAAAACAGGCTTTTAGTTTTTCTTTACTTTGGAAACTTCCTCCCAGATAATGTTTGTATTTTAAAATGGCTTTCGCTTGATTTTCGGAAAAACCGATTCTTTGCCAGTCTTCCTGTAAAAAATCATCGGGATTGAATTTTTGATTGATGGAGATTTCTCTTTTAGTGAAGTATTTCTGCGGATATCCCTTGACTTGTGACGCATCAGCCTTATCCGGAAGTAGAATATATTTTTCGAGTTCCGAAAATTTTTCGGGTGTTATGGCATAGCATTTTGCCAGCTGTTCTTTGGAGATAAAACCACCGCCTACCGCTTGCTTGTACTTTAAAATCGTTTGTACCTGTTTTTCTGAAAATCCCAATTGTAGCCATTGGTTTTCGTCTAACTCATTAGGGTCAAAATCCGTTAAAGTCAACGATGGCAAAGTTTCTGAAATCAGCTCAATTTTTATAGGCTCTTGAGGTTGGTATTTCTTGTAAAGAGAAAATCCAATTTGAAAAAGCATGACCAGCACTCCAAAAACAGCTAAACCAAAGACTTGGTTTCTCCTCATTTGAAAAGATAGCTTAGGCATATTTTTAAATTTTGAACCTATCAAAGCTAATCAAATTTCTGAAAAAAAAATAAATCTATATTACAAAAACCTGAATTTTGGTTTAAATAACTGGAAATAAATGCTTTATTGGTTATGTGTGGACTCAATATTTTGGATAAACGTTGTTCGAGCTTTAAGCTCGAACAACGCTCTCAGCGCTTTGTGCTTCAAACCTGCTTTTTTTATAGTCGGTCAAGGTATTCGTCTTGTATTTCCATGTTGTGATATACGTTTTGTACATCATCATCATCTTCAAATCTTTCCAGCATTTTCATATTGGCTTTGAACTGATCTTCATTTACGCCTTTGGTATTGTTGGCAATTCTTTGTAATTCGGCACTTTTGGGTTCTATTCCCAATTCATCTAATTTATGAGAAAGTGTTCCAAAGTCTTCGAAAGCAGTAGTTATCATTACCTCATCTTCGTCCTGATCTATTTCTTCGGCTCCACCATCTATCATTTCCATTTCAAAATCATCCCAAGGCATGGAAATAGCTGTTTTATCGAGGGTAAAAATTCCTTTTCTATCGAAAATAAAAGCCAATTCTCCATTTTTTCCTAAGTTGCCTTCAAATTTGTTAAAAATAGCTCTTACATTGGCAACGGTTCTTGTTGTATTGTTGGTGGTACATTCTACAAAAAATGCTACACCACCTTGTCCATATCCTTCGTAGGTAACTTCTTCGTAATTTTCAGCATCTGCTCCACTTGCTTTTTTAATGGCTCTTTCCACATTATCCTTAGGCATATTAGCACCTTTGGCATTTTGGATACATCTTCTCAACGCAGGGTTGGAATCAGGGTCGGGTCCACCACTTTTTACTGCCAGAGCTATATCTTTTCCTATTTTCGAAAATGTTTTGGCCATCTTGTCCCAACGAGCCATTTTAGATGCTTTTCTATATTCAAATGCACGTCCCATATATGTAAAATTTATGTCGACAAAAATACAAAATTGTTTTTACTGCATCACAAAAATTAGTGTAAGTAATTTTTGTGTTTTAATGGTAAGTATGTAGATAAAAAAAACTGCCCGAAGGCAGTTTATGAATTAATATTATGATGAAATAAATTATTTCGTTAATCTAATCGCTGTTTTTCTATCTTTTTCTCTTTCTTTATCAGATGCTTTTTCATCTACGGTAGCAAATTCTTCACCATAGCCCTTAGCTTCTGTAATTTGAGCGGAACCTATGGCTACTTTTACAGCATCTGCTCTTTTCTGAGACAAAGCCTCATTAGCTTTTTCATCACCAACTTTGTCGGTATATGCACCAATTTTTGCTTTTACAGAAGGGAATTCTGCTAAAATAGCTTTTAAATTATCTACTTGAACCTGAGATTCTTTGGTAAGTTTTGTAGTACCGAATTCAAAGTTTAAGTTATCAAAATTAAACCATTTGGTTTTCAACTGATCTTCAGTGGCATTTTTGTACTCATCAGAAGCTAAGAAAGTTACCAATTGGTCTTCAACACCGCCTTTGAAAGCGTTAATTGTTTTACCGCTTGGCAATTTTACAGTAGTCGCTTCTCTTGCCATGGTATGTGTTGTTGAATCACCTTTGGCAGTATTGGTGGTTACAGCTGTAGTATCTGTTGTAGTAGTTGCAGGAGCAGCAGGCTCTTTTTTACATTGTTTCATAAGGAACCAACCAGCAGCACCTAAAAGCAATAGTGGTAATAACCACTTCATAAATCCACCGCCACCATTACTATCAGAAGTTTCGGAGATGGTTTCGGAAACTTTTGTAGTTGCATCTGCTACGGCATCACTTACTTTAGCAGAAGCTTCTTGTGCTCCTCCAAACAAATTACCTAAACCAAGAGAGCTAAGGCTTAATCCTGCAGGCAATAATGATGCGAAAGAACTTTTTTGGCTACTAAGCAAGCTGGCAAAACCAGATGCGTCCAAGTTATTATCAACAGCGTGTTTTCCAAGTGAGCCCAAAGCGGCACCGGATACTAAGTTCATCAACGAATTTGCAGAAGATTCTTTTACTCCCGAAAAATTAGAAATAGCACTTACGATTCCTCCTAATTTGTCTCCAAATAGCATGGTAACCAAAGAACTTACTAATGAGTTGTTGGAACCTCCCATTAAATTAGAAAGGATTCCGCTTCCCGCTAAACCTGTTATTTGGTCAAAAAAACCAGGTTTAGTTGCATTTTCGGCAGCACCTCCCAAAATAATAGGAAGTAAACTTTCCATAGCTTTCGAAACTCCAGATTCGCTTTCTCCTAATTGAGAAGCAGCTTGGGAAACTAACGAAGGACCTAATTGCCCTTTGATAAGATCGATAATAGACATAATAGTTATATTTTTGAATTAACTTTATAAAGATACACAATTTTTGTACCAAAAAAAAGTTTTTTTATTCAATTAATATGCTTTTGCAAATAGAACACGTCTATGAGATGGCTTTCCACTGATGAGTGATACTCCTGCTTCTTCTTTGGCATCTAAAGGGATACATCGTATGGTGGCTTTGGTTTCTTCTTTTATTTGTTCTTCTTCTTCGGCTGTTCCGTCCCAATGGGCAGAGATAAAACCTCCTTTTTCTTCCAACACTTTTTTAAATTCTTCATAAGAATCTACTTTTGTAATGTGTGTATCCCGAAAAGATAAGGCTTTGTTGAAAACATCTTTCTGAATTGTTTCTAACAAGTTTTCTATATATTGATCTATGTTTTCAATGGAGACTACTTCTTTTGTTAAATTATCTCTTCTGGCAATTTCTACAGATTTGTTTTCTAAGTCTTTAGGTCCTATAGCAACTCTTACTGGCACGCCTTTGAGCTCGTATTCGGCAAATTTCCAGCCGGGCTTGTATTCTGTGCGGTCGTCGTATTTTACAGATATTCCTTTTGCTTTGAGCTGGTCGTAGATACCATTGGCAACTTTGGAAATCTCGGCTAATTGTTCTTCTCCTTTGAAGATAGGTACAATAACCACCTGAATTGGAGCTAATTTCGGAGGTAATACCAAGCCGAAATCATCGGAATGCGTCATAATAAGAGCTCCCATCAATCTTGTAGAAGTTCCCCATGAAGTTGCCCATGCGTGCTCCAGCTTTCCTTCTTTGTTGGTAAACTTTACATCGAAAGCTTTAGCAAAATTTTGTCCTAAGAAATGGGAAGTTCCTGCTTGTAGAGCTTTACCATCTTGCATCATAGCCTCAATACAATATGTTTCATCTGCTCCGGCAAATCTTTCGGAGGCAGATTTTATCCCTTTTATCACAGGAATTGCCATGAAGTTTTCTACCACATCGGCGTATACGTGAAGCATTTTTTCGGTTTCTTCAACAGCCTCATCTTTGGTAGCGTGAGCGGTATGCCCTTCTTGCCAAAGAAATTCTGCAGTTCTTAGGAATAGTCGAGTTCTCATTTCCCAACGAACAACATTTGCCCACTGATTGATAAGAATAGGCAAATCTCTGTAAGATTGAATCCAGTTTTTGTAGGTATTCCAAATAATAGCCTCGGAAGTAGGTCTTACAATAAGCTCTTCCTCCAGTTTTGCTTCGGGATCTACAATGAGTTTTTTGGGGTTACTTGGGTCTGTTTTTAGTCTGTAATGGGTAACTACGGCACATTCTTTTGCGAAGCCTTCCGCATTTTGTTCTTCTGCTTCAAACAAACTTTTGGGTACAAAGAGAGGGAAATAGGCATTTTGGTGACCTGTTTCCTTGAATTGGCGATCCATTTCGTCTCTTATTTTTTCCCAAATAGCGTAGCCGTAAGGTTTAATAACCATACATCCTCTTACGCCTGAGTTTTCGGCTAAGTCTGCTTTTACTACGAGTTCGTTATACCATTTGCTGTAATCTTCTGCTCTTGAGGTAAGTTTTGCCATGAAATAATAAATATTTTTTTAACTTTAGGGGGTAAATTGGTATCAAACTAAAAGAGCTTGGTTAAATCTATACTATGAGGCAAGAAGGGATTAAGAGAATCAATTTGGTGAGTTTCTTAATCTTGATGAATTTCTCAAAATACAGATTTATTGTAGGCTCTCATAAAACTTTAACAATTTAAAATATTTTTATAATAAATTTTGGTATAGTTTTGGTACGAATTTTGTGCAAAGATAATAATAAACATTCATCCAACATTAATAGAAATATCATGAAAAACAATACAATCAATTATCTTTTCGGCTTGTTGAAGTCAAAAGGAATTTTAGCTGTTTCAGGAGGGATTTTACTGGTATCCTGCAGCTCTCAGATGGGAGGTTATACCGAAACCGACGGAGCTTACTATGACCCCAACAAAGACACCATTCCTCAAGGAATTGTAATGAACGATGGTAACCAAGTAGGAGACTACTATGTGTATGAAGAAGATTCTACTCGTATCATAGAACAGAACGAAAAAAACCAACAAATGCAGAAGGATAAATACAACAATTGGGGAAAAACTACCAATTCTACCTCCGATTGGGGTACTTATGCAGGCTCTCAGACCAATTACTATGGTGGAGGATACGGTTGGGGATACCCTTATTACGGTGGAATGTACGGAGGTTACGGATTTGGTATGAACTCTTATTTCGGCTACGGCTGGAACCCAAGAATAAGCATTGGTTTCTCTTGGGGCTCTCCTTGGAGTTACTATGGCTATGATCCTTATTGGGGCTACGGAGCTTATAACTCTTGGGGGTATGGTTACTATAGCCCATGGAACAACTATTACAGATACAATCCGTATTGGGGCTATGGTGGTTACTACAACCCTTACTACTACGGAAGAGGCTATTACAACAACTCCTATTATGGCTATGGCAGAAGCTATAACTACAGAAGAAGTGGAGCAGATACCATCTATAGAGGAAATGGCATGAGTAACAGCGGAAGTTTCAACAGAAATAGTGGGATAAACCGAGGTTACAACCAAACAGGAAATAACAGTGGAAATGGTGGATTCAGAAACTCCGGTTATGGAAGATCAAACGATTCTAATTGGGGAAGTAGAACACAGCAACCTCAACAAAACAATACTTGGAGAAATGACAACGGAGGCTTCCAAAGACAGAATAACAATGGAGGATTTAGAAACTCCGGTGGTTTTGGAAATAGTGGTTCATCCAACGGTGGTGGATTTAGATCTTCAGGCGGTGGACATTCCGGTGGTGGCGGTGGTTTTAGAACAGGAGGTTTTAGATAATTATAATTTTAAATAATAATAAAATGATAAAGAAGATTTCAGTTGTTATTGGGGTTTCCGTAGGAGCATTTTTTTACGCACAAGATGTATCAGTAATTAAAAACACATCGGAAGTTTATGGTAACAATTATAACATAGGTTCTGCGAAATATACCGCAATGGGAGGTTCTATGGGAGCTTTAGGTGGAGATATTTCGGTACTGAATACCAACCCCGCAGGTTTAGGAGTATTTATTACAGGAGGAGCCCAAGGTACTTTAGTAATTACAAATAACAAAAATACATCTACTTTAGCGGGAAAGAGTATAGACTATACAGCCAATTCAACCGATTTAGGACAGGTTGGAGGAGTACTTTCTTTTCAAAACAATGGTAATACTCCTTGGAAGTTTGTAAACATTGGTATTAACTACACCAATATAAAGGCTGGAAATTATGTACGAACCTCGGGAAATGCTAATATAAAAGAGCCTTATCCCGATGCTATTGCCCCTACAGATTACAACGTGTATTCAGGGCATATGTATGATAGAGTAGGGAACCATTCTAAAATGAACTTAGGAGTTGGGGGAAATTATGATAATAAGGTATATGTAGGGGCATCGTTTAATTTCTCTTCTGCTAATTTTGATCAATCCGATGATATAAGAATAGCTTCTCAGAATGATCCTACTAAGAATGCTGTTTTCCACAAACAAAATACTCCGTATGGAGAAGTGTCTAACGGTTTCTCTATGGCTTTAGGAGTTATTGGTAAACTCAGCAATCAAATAAGATTGGGGGCTGCAATAGAAACTCCTACTTGGTGGACTATAGACAGGGGTTATACCTATTACCAAAGTAACGCAACAGGGGTAACGTCTACCATATATAATGAAAGTAGAAAACTAAGCACTCCTACAAAATTAACATTGAGTGGAGCTTTTGTTCCCAACAAAAAATTTGCGGTGAATATAGATTATAGAGTAGATTTAGGGAAACCTTCATTTAGTGGAGGTGATGCGGAAATCCAGCTCAACGATTTTTACAAGTCTACCTACCAAGCACAAAGCGAAATAAGATTAGGAGCTGAGTATAGATTGGATCAATTTAGATTAAGAGGTGGCTACGCCTTTACAAATAGTCCTTTTAGAGACTATAAATATAATGAGGTAAAGAGCGGTGATTTTAAATACGGAGGAGTTTTTAATGACGATGGAAGTATAAGTACTTCCGGAACTCTTAAAAACTATATCGTGAGCGATTCTAAAATTGTAAGTGGAGGTATAGGATATGATTTTAAATCATTTTTTGTAGATGCGGCTTATCAATACGCAACCTATACGTATACTAATCCTTTCTTTGCAGGAGTTTATGCAACAGTAGCAGCAAATGACGGGATAAATGAAGGTACAAGTGTTGTTTCTAATGTTAAAAATACAAGAGGAAATATTATCCTTACTGCCGGCTGGAAATTCTAGGTCAGTTTATATATAATCAAAAAAGCCACTTCTGTTGAGGTGGCTTTGTAATTTTTAGGATTGAAGTTTTTTCTTCTTTTTCTTGATGGCACGCTCGTGTATAACTTCTACGATTTTTCCGCCTACCCAAGACGATGGGAAAAAGGTAAGAAAAATACCTATTTGGTAAAATACAGGATGATGCGGAAAAATAATAATATCCAATACCGCTATGAAAAGTAAAATGAAACCAATAAGCATGGCATAAGCTACTTTAGCATATTTTACAACAAGAGCTGTAACAATCCCTCCAATGGTAGACCCAACTCCCGAAGAAATGAGTAAAGCAAAGAAAAAGCCTTCGTCATCTTTTACTGCTTCCAATAATCTTCCCCAATTCTTGAAAGGAGAAAGTTCGGCATAGGTAATCCATGCAGAGTTGAGCCTCAACCCAAAGGTAATAGCAAGCATGGCAATACCAAGCCCTAATAGAACGGCAATTGTATTTCTTAAAAATTCCATTTAGTCCTGATGGGCAATCATCGAAATTTCGACACTTACATTTTTAGGCAAACACGAAACTTGTACTGTTTCTCTTGCAGGATATTGGTTGGGATCAAGGTAGGAAGCGTATATTTCATTCATTTTAGAAAAATCATCCATATTTTTTAAGAAAATGGTTGCTTTTACAACGTTAGAAAAAGTCATTCCTGCCTCTTCCAATATCGCTTTGAGGTTTTTCATGACTTGATGGGTTTCCTTTTCGATACCATCTACCAAATTTCCCGTTGAAGGGTCTACGGGAATCTGCCCCGAGATATATAAAATACCATGGGCGAAATTAGCCTGTGCATAGGGACCAATAGCTGAAGGGGCATGGCTTGTAGAAATTATCTTTTTCATATGCAGATGTTTATTGTTTTCTAATTAACAGGTTATCTTTTTCATTTCGAATGAAAATCTAAGAAAAACTTTCGAACCGCAAAGATATAAAATCTTATGTTTCGCTGAATACCCAAGTTTTTTAGAATGAACTTGTGGTTTGAGGAAAACTTCTGGATTTGTATTTTACAGCATCTCTTAGAATGTTGGCTTTTATCCCGATAAAGAAATCGTATACCTTGTATTGCCCTACAGGAACCCAGTTGAAATTGATGGTAAAACTCCGCAAATCTCGTGTAAATCCTAATCTTGTATAGGCAAAAGACTTGTTGATAAAATCGTAATGAGTACTTCCGTTGATGTTCCAGTATGGGGTAAGTTTCAGGCTTCCATTGAGACCTACAGATGCAGATGAGGTCCCGAAAAGTGTAAGATTTCTGCTGTAGCTATAAGTCGTATTTACGCTCAATGTCCAAGGTTGTTTGAATCGGGCGTAGTTATCATCATCAAAATAATAAGGTTCATACATAATGCTTCCCCTCTTCTGGTATTTTACTTCCTTTTTATCATCGGATTTTAGAATATCATTAAGGGAGAAATTAAGCCCGATACTTAAATTTTGCAAGGAAAATCCACCTAATTTATCAATACGAGTTCCAGTTGTTTGTCCCGGTAAGAAAATAGTTTTATATGGGTCTATAACAGCATTGTAGGTAAAATTCATTTTGTTGTTGAAGAAACCGTTTTGAGCATTGATGCTAATGGGCGACCACTTAAAACTGGGAGCGGCGGCATTGTAGGAAAAAGTAACTCCCAGATTTTCAAATATTTTTATTTTGCGAACGCCGGTAGAATCTTTTTTAGATTTTACCTTCATTTCTATATTATTGTTGATGCTAAAACTTACTGATTTAGACAAGCCGAAACTTGGTGAGCCATAAATACCTCCTTCGAAAATAGAATAAGGAACCATATTTCCGCCGGCATCGTAATAATTGGTGTAGTATCCCCAAGAGGGGTTAGAAAAATCCGGTGTATAAGAAAACCCGATACTTGGAGTTACCATATGGCGTATTGCTTGTATTTTGCTGTTTTTTCCGAATTTCAGCATTCCATAAAGCGTAGTTTGTACCGATGCACTGGTATTAAAAGTGCTAAATCCTGCAATATTTTTATTGTAAACATTATCTACTTTGTTATTGATAGGGTCGTAGGATTTCGTAAGTGTCTTTGTGGTTAATACATTATCAATTCCCGCTCCCAATGTGAGGTTGAAATACCTTAGGAAAGTAGTGGTAGTAGCTAAAGAGATATTGTTTTTAAGCCCTGTTTGCATTTTATCCCACATTACTTTGGTAAATAATTCGCCCTGATTGGTAGTTACATAATTGCTCAAAGATAATCCTGTAGTTACATTGATATTTTCTAAAAGTCCACTTCTTACTCCGGTTTTAGGTTTAAAAAGATAAAACTGATTTACATTTACTGTGAGTTGAGGTAGCCTTAGGTCAGATAATCCGGTGGAAAAGTTCTGCGAATAAGAAGCGGTTCCGTTGATGGTAACGGGAAGGTTGAGAAACCGCTTGGTAACGCTAATGCTCGAATTTTGTTGAGCGTTCAAAGAGTTTTGATTAAAAATATAGTTGTTGTTAATGGTATTGTTATAGAATTTAGTACTTACCACATCTACCGAAGCTGAAAACTGAAGAAAAGGATTAGCTTTAGTATCTTGCTGGTGTCTCCAATTGATTCTGTAAGTTGCCGTTTTAGAATAATTACTCAAACCTTTTATTCCTACTATAGTGTTTCCAATATCTGCATTGAAACTACCGGTATATCTATAATTTTTCTTGTAATTGAGTTCAGGGCGGATATTCCAGCTGCCTTTGGTGTAGAAATCGATAAGAGCTTTGAAATCAAAGTGTTCTCCAATAGGTTGGTAATACCCCAATCCATTTAGAAAGAAACCCACATCTTGTCGCTCTCCGAAACTGGGAATAAGAATTCCTGCCGATCTTTTGTCAGAAAACGGCAAAATAGCAAATGGAAGAGCCAAAGGTGTAGGAACCTGCTCTATATACATTTGGATAGGACCGGTAATCACTTTGGAGTTTTCCTTGCCTTTTACCAATTTAATGTGAGGAGCCAGCATATAGTAATCGGCAATGGTATCTTTTTTCTTCAGAAACATCTCATCGGTAGTATATTTTCCGCGACGCATAAAGAAGATAGAATCGTTTACTTTCTTGGTTTTTTCTGCTACAATAACACCTTCGCTCTCTTCTGTTCGTGCGTTGTAGGCAATAGCTTGGCGTGTTTTGTAGTTGTAGGTAACCTCATTGTACTCGTACTTTTTACCGGCTTGTGTAGCTATGGCAGGTTCTGTTATTCTACCGGAAGCATCTATTTTGCCTCTGGCAAAAATGACTCCTTTGTCCCAGTCTATCGAGATGTAATCGGCATCAATTTGCATATCTTGATAATTGACCTGAGCTTTTTGGTTGAGGAAAGACATTTTTTTGGGAATATCATTTCGGATACGGTCGGCTTTTAACTTTACAATGCCTTCCAATTGTTCCTTTTGAAGAACAAGAGTGTCTTTTTTAGCCATATCAGGCTGTTTATCACTGTTTTCAACTTTATTTTTCGGCGTTGTTTGTGCTAAAAAATTGTTAAAAATTAGGATAATTAAAATTTGTAAGGTATTTTTGAAACCGTTATTTATCAATGGGATTAATTCTATATTTCAGGTCTCAAAAATAGTAATTTTAAAAAAGATGAGAATAAATAAAATAGCATTAAAGATAATTTTAACAATTTTAACGCTTTTTTTCGTTAAAGTTGAGGCACAGAAGAAATTCATTGTTGTTTTAGACGCCGGACACGGAGGTCAAGATTACGGAGCTAACCGATTTTATGAAGACTTAGGCAGACTGAACGAAAAAGATATTACTCTTTCTGTGACTTTGAAGTTAGGAAAAATGCTGGAAAAAAATAAGGATTACAAAGTTATTTATACCAGAAAAATAGATGAATACCCATCATTAACAGACAGAACCAATCTGGCTAATAGAAGCAAGGCAGATTTGTTTATTTCCATTCATTGCAATGCTTCCAGAAGATCCGAGGCGTATGGTTCGGAGACTTTTGTACAAGGTCCCAATCAAAATCGAGAGAATTTAGAGGTCGCAAAAGCCGAAAACGATGTGATTTATTTAGATGAAAAAGATAAGGAAAACTTTGCCTCTTACGATCCTTCTTCTCCTGAGTCTCTTATAGCTCTTAAAATACAGCAGAGTAAATATCTTGAAAGCAGTTTGATTTTCGGGAGTTTTGTGGAAGATAATTTTGTAAACAAAGACAAAAGGTTTTCAAGAGGTGTTAAACAACAAAATTTACACGTGCTTAGAAGAAATGCAATGCCATCGGTTTTGATAGAGTTGGGATTCATCAGCAATTACGAGGAAGCAAAATATATGGCGAGTGATTCCAACCAAAACCAAATGGCAGAATCTATTTATAACTCCATCCTTAGTTATAAGAAAAAGCTGGATAGAAACGTGAAAGAAGTAGAGCCTCCAAAACCTGTGGAAATGCCTCTCAAAAACGATTTCAGAATATTGGTGATGAGCACCGCTACCAAATATAAGGACGGAGATGCTGCATTTAAAGGGTTAAAATATATTTTACCGATTAAAGAAGGAAGTATTTATAAATACTATTACGGAGTTACCAATTATGCCTCGGTAAGAGACCAAAATATAAAAACGGCCAAAGATGCAGGGTTTAGAAATGCTTATTCCGTTTCTTTTGTTCCTAACCAAGCCGTTGCACAGGGGTATTATACCATAGAAGTAGCAGCAGAGAAGGAAAGGTTATCCCGAGATTCTGCTATTTTTACTATTTTAAAAGATGTAGAACGAGAAAGAATAGATGGTATCCACTATTACACCTATGGTAATGTAAAAACCTTAGAAGAAGCCATAAAACTTCAAAAACAAATAGAGGATAAAGGTATTAAAAACACGATTATTCAAAAAGTTTTTAAATAGCCCGAAAAATATTTTGCAAAGTTTAAGAATATTCTTATTTTTGCAGTCACAAAATTTTCGGCCTATTCGTCTAGTGGTTAGGACTCAAGATTTTCATTCTTGCAACAGGGGTTCGATTCCCCTATAGGCTACAAAGGAATGAAATTTTTAATACAGATTTATAGGAGGTTACGTGAAATAACCTGTAAAAAAAGAAAATTTTATAAAAAATATTTTGTAATCAAAAAAGATTTTATATCTTTGCACCCAAGTTTTTAGAAAATATGGCGAATCATAAATCAGCACTTAAGAGAATCAGACAGTCTGAGAAAAGAAGATTGAGAAACAGATACTATCACAAAACTGCAAGAACTGCCGTGAAAGTATTACGTAATGAAGAAAATAAAGCAAATGCTGTAGAGCAATTGCCAAAAGTAATCTCTTTGTTGGATAAATTGGTGAAGAAAAATATTATTCACAAAAACAAAGCGGCTAACTTAAAAAGTAAATTAACTAAGCACGTTAACAAACTGGCTTAATTATATAAAAAGCGTCCGGCCCGTTCGTCTATCGGTTAGGACCTCAGATTTTCATTCTGGTAAGAGGGGTTCGATTCCCCTACGGGCTACTAAAAATCCTCTGTAATCATTGATTAACAGAGGGTTTTTATTTTATAGCTCCCGCTTTTTAAATATTTAAACTCAATCACTTACATTGAAATATAGCGAAAAAAGCCCCTTTTCTTCAAGCGAGCTTTTTTCTTTTGGTAATAATTACCCTTAATTTTGCAAAAAATAGAAAATGCAGCTGACACAGAAATTAAAATTAGAAGAACTCGGAAGAATAGATGTAGAAACATTTAAAAAAACGGAAAAAATCCCACTGGTTGTAGTTTTGGATAATGTGAGAAGCATGCACAATGTAGGAGCTATTTTCCGAACAGGCGATGCGTTTTTAATAGAAAAAATAATTCTTTGTGGCATTACACCCCAACCGCCTCATCGCGAGATTCATAAAGCCGCACTGGGAGCTACGGAAAGTGTAGATTGGAGTTATTACGAATCGGTAAAAGAAGCTGTTTTGGATTTGAAAGTGTTGAAATATGAAGTTCTCGGGATCGAGCAAACCAGTAATTCGATGATGATTACCGATTTTGAGATTGATCAATCAAAAAAATATGCCTTAGTTTTGGGCAACGAAGTGGAGGGAATTTCCGATGAAATTCTCTCAATCTGTGACCGGTTTTTGGAAATTCCACAATTGGGAACCAAACACTCTTTGAATGTTTCCGTGTGTGGCGGTATTGTGATGTGGGAATTTTTTAGAAAAATTCAATAAAAATAACTAATTTCGCTTTCCAAAAATTGTAAATGGAGCAAGGAAATTCATTTTTTTTGACGTATTCCATTCATTTTGTGTTGGTAATATCTGCATTTTTTTTAATAATTTATCGGTATCCTCTTCAATACAAAAAGAGATTTTATGGAGGCTTAGTAATATTGTCAAGCTGGTTTTTGTGGGAACAGATTATCACAATTTCTGAAAACGAAACAACACTTCGCATTATTTCTCATACAAAACTTTGCATTACTTACATTTTATTTTTCTTTGCATCAGTTCTTTTTTTTATTCAAAATACTTCTTCTCGATACAGAAAAACCAACTGCATTTTATGGTTTTTAATTGCTTTACAAAGTATTCTGTATTATCTTTTTTTTAATTTAACGGGTGTGGGATTCAACGAGAGTATTCCCTTTCATCTCAAAAGTGGAATTAAAGGAGCGGGTATTGGCGATTTTTATAGGCTTATTATTGATGTTTCGAGTGCTGTTTTTTTGTTAATTGGTGTAGGTGTTTTCTATCGCCGTTTTCAAGCTAAGGAAAATACAACTCCCGTTAGTACATCACCTATCAACAAACTGAGTGTACTTATTTTTTTGTTTTTATTGTTAGTCAATCCTTTAAACCATGACATCTACAACACTTACAAAACTGTAGAAGAAAAACCGGAATTTCAGTTTAAAGATTTTTACAAAAAACCACATACCGAAATCATAAAACCTGAAAAACCATACAATCTGGTTTGGATTTATGCTGAAGCCTTTGAACGAATTTATCTCAATGATTCTATTTTTCCAAAACTTACTCCTCACTTATCTCAAATAGAGAAAAAATCACTTTCTTTTACCAATATTCATCAGGTTTGGGGAACCGGCTGGACCATTGCGGGAATTGTAGCTTCTCAGTGTGGTATACCTCTATATGCTGTAGGCCGCCAACAAAATGACTTAGGAAAACTTCCTCAATTTCTTCCAAAAGTAACAGGAATAGGAAATATTTTGAGGCAAGAGAATTACAAGTGTATCTTTATACAAGGCTCTCCAAGGGCTTTCGCCGGTAACGACCGCTACTTTGCCTCTCACGGATTCGATCTGTTTTCCTTTGAAAATATAGATGCCCGATACAAAACTCGTGGAAATATCTCCAGATGGGGCTTGAACGACGATAAAACCCTTGATTTTGCAAAACAAAAATACCACGAATTACAGAAGCAGGGGCAACCTTTCGCTTTAATGCTTTCTACGATTAATACACATAGTCCTCATGGTTTTATTCCTCCTTCGTATAAAGAAATGAAATATGAAAACGGAAAAAACAATACTCTGAATGCTTTTAAAGTAAGTGATTATCTCATTTCAAAATTTATTCGGGATATAAAAAAGACAGATACAGAAAACAATACGATGATTGTGATTTCTTCTGATCACTTAACCATGAAAAACTTGGCTTACGCTACTTTGGAAAAACATGGAGATAAAAGGAAAAATCTCTTTATGGTGTATTTTCCCGAGAAAATAAGGCCTTACTTCAATCCCAAGAATGGCTCTACACTAGATGAGGGTATTACTGTTTTGGAATTAATGGGCTACAAAGTTCAGAATTTGGGCTTTGGAGTTTCTCTTCTTGGCAAAGAAAAGTCTCTTTCCGAAAAAGCCGGAACTCATGTTGATGAGGTACTGAAAAGCTGGAAAAAGTACTATTTTCAGTTTTGGGAATGAAAATAGCACGTATTTTATTGCATAAATAGGGTTGTATCATTGGTTTTAAAACAAGGTTTTCCCTTGGT
>JAGOJI010000007.1 GCA_017995195.1 Cloacibacterium sp. | reverse complement strand
TCTTTGCTGATGAGTTCCAGATTATTAGTCTTTTAAATTGCAATCCAAAATTGCTAATTTTCTCGGAACTTTTTTTCTAAATAAGTTTAAACAACTTCCATATATCTATGAAACATAAAGCCGTTTTTAGTATTTTTGCCATAATACTATTTAATATTTACTTTTTATTTTAAATTCGATATAGAAAGTTGTACAAAACCAAGTTAGATAGTACATTTACCACAACAAATTAAAACTATTTTTCTGATGAAAGAATTTTCAAAAGAAGTTTACCTTCAATGGTATGCCGATATGACCATGTGGCGTCGTTTTGAAGACAAATGCCGCTCACTTTATCTGAAACAAAAAATCAGAGGTTTTTTACATTTATACAATGGTCAGGAGGCCATTCCTGCCGGGTTTACCCATGCTATGGATTTAACCAAAGACAGTATGATTACCGCATATCGTTGCCACGTACATCCTATGGCGATGGGAGTTGATCCCAAAAGAATTTTATCGGAATTATGCGGAAAATCTACAGGAACATCTCAAGGACTGGGAGGTTCTATGCACATTTTTAGCAAGGAGCATCGTTTTTATGGTGGGCACGGTATTGTAGGAGGACAAATTCCTCTTGGTGCCGGTATTGCATTTGCAGACAAATATTTCGACAGAAAAGCTGTTAATATCTGCTTTTTTGGAGACGGTGCTGTTCGGCAAGGAGCTTTACACGAAACATTCAATATGGCAATGAACTGGAAATTACCTGTTATTTTTGTTTGTGAAAACAACCAATACGCCATGGGAACCTCCGTAAAAAGAACTGCTAACCACGAAGATATTTACAAATTAGGTTTAGGCTACGAAATGCCTAGTCTCCCTGTAGATGCTATGGATCCCGAGAAAGTAGCAGAAGCCGCTTACGAAGCCATAGAAAGAGCAAGAAGAGGAGACGGACCTACCTTTATAGAAGCACGAACTTACCGATACAGAGGACACTCCATGTCCGATGCCGAACCTTACCGAACCAAAGAAGAAGTAGCTATGGCAAAGGAAGAAGATCCTATAGAATTGGTAAAGAATAGAATCCTGAGCAATTCTTGGGCTACCGAAGCAGAACTGGAAGCTATCGACGAAAAATCCAGAGCCTTTGTAGAGGAATGTGTAGATTTTATGGAAAAATCACCATTTCCCGAAGCAGACGTCATGTACAAATATGTATATTCCGAGCCGGATTATCCGTTTTTAGATCAAGTTGAAAATCAGTAAAAACAATTAATTATTTATTCGAAATATGATTTTAAATTTCGAATTTCAAATTATAAATTAAAAATATGGCAGAAGTAATTACCATGCCGCGTTTGTCGGACACCATGAAAGAAGGTAAAGTATCCAAATGGCACAAAAGTGTTGGAGATACCGTAAAAGAAGGAGATGTTTTAGCGGAAATAGAAACCGATAAAGCCGTACAGGACTTTGAGTGTGAATTCAACGGAAAACTTTTATACATAGGAACCCAAGAAGGTGAACAAGCTGCTGTAGACAGCATTTTGGCAATTGTAGGAAACGAAGGTGAGGATATTTCGGGCTTGCTTACTCCTACCGCTTCTACTCAAGAAAAAGAAGTACAAGCGGAAGCACAAGATAAGACCGCTGCTCCTCAGGAAATTCCTTCGGATATTCATATCATTACTATGCCAAGACTCTCCGATACAATGACGGAAGGTAAAGTTGCTAAATGGAACAAAAATGTAGGAGATGCTGTAAAAGAGGGCGAGGTAATTGCAGAGATAGAAACCGATAAAGCCGTACAAGATTTTGAAAGCGAATTTATAGGAACCTTGCTTTACCAAGGCGTTTCTGAAGGAAATGCTACAAAAGTAGATGAAGTTTTGGCCATTATAGGTCCTGCGGGAACAGATGTTTCAGCTTTTGTAAGCAGTTCAGCAGTTAACACCCAATCGGCAGCAGTCCAAAAAGTAGAAAATACAGCTCCCCAAGCTCAAAACAACTCCCATCAACTTCCTGCAAACAATCAGAAACAATCGGATAGCCGCATCAACATTTCTCCTTTAGCCAGAAAAATGGCACAGGAAAAAGGAATTGATATTTATACCGTTCAGGGAAGTGGAGACCATGGCAGAATTGTGAAAAAAGATATCGAGAATTATACACCTTCTGCTACTCATCAATCTAAACCATCTGCCACAACTCCATCGGCACAAGTTGCCATGAGTTTTGTTCAGGGTGAGACTACAGAAACGCTTAATTCTCAAGTAAGAAACATCATTGCCTCTCGCTTAAGCGAAAGCAAATTCACGGCTCCACATTATTATTTGATGGTGGAAATAGATATGGATAGGGCTATTGAAGCACGAAAAGAAATCAATACCCTATCCGAATCCAAAATCTCTTTTAACGATATTGTGATCAAAGCAACCTCATTGGCACTTAGAAAACACCAACAGGTAAACAGCAGTTGGGCGGGCGATAAGATTATCCACCACGGAAACATCAATATCGGTGTGGCGGTTGCTATAGAAGATGGCTTGGTAGTTCCGGTTCTGAAAAATGCCGACCAAATGAGTTTCGGACAAATTTCGGGTTCGGTAAAAGATTTAGCAAGCAGAGCCAAATCCAAAGGACTGAAAGCCAACGAAATGGAAGGAAGCACATTCTCTATTTCCAATTTGGGAATGTTCGGGATTGAAACTTTTACTTCCATTATCAACCAGCCTAATTCATGTATTTTATCCGTAGGTGCTATTGTTGAAAAACCGGTGGTTAAAAACGGACAAGTTGTTGTGGGCAACACCATGAAACTATCTTTGGCGTGCGACCATCGTGTGGTAGACGGAGCAACAGGAGCACAATTCTTACAAAGTCTAAGAGAATATTTGGAAAACCCGCTGGCAATGCTTTTATAATTTTAATTATAACTAACCCGAATCGGGTTAACAAAAATTAAAAACAATCATGAAAATAAAGGCTTTATTTTCATGATTGTTTTTAAGATAGACCAGGTCGCTTTATGATAAGAATGCAATACAAACTCGACATTACTTCAATAAGTTTTATACCTTGGCTATAACCTTAAATATATAGAAATCAGTTTAATAAACATCCTTATTTATCTTTATGATTAAATATTTTATCCCGAACTGATGTTAGTATAAAGATTATTTTAAAAGAAAATTAAACAAATTCTAAGAATTTCAGAAAATTTAGATTCAATTCTATTAATGGATTGATGAGTCAATTTTGTATTAACCTCTTTTAATAAAGACTTAATTTCTTAATATTTCAAAATAAGTTTCATAGATTTTAGTATGTTTAGCCTGTGCATCATATTTTTGTCATACTACTATATTAAAATTATATATATATTTGCAATAATTATGTTTAACATTTAAAATAAATGGACCCCGATAGTTTAGTCAAACTTATTATAGCCGTATTTTTAGTTCTATTAAATGGCTTCTTCGTAGCCGCCGAATTCTCAATAGTTAAAGTTCGTTACTCTCAAATTCAGCTCAAAGCTGCCGAAGGCAACGCCATGGCAAAACAAGCTGAAAAAATAATCAAAAATCTTGACGCCTATTTGTCTGCAACCCAACTCGGGATTACCCTTGCGAGTTTAGCATTGGGTTGGGTCGGGGAAAGTGCCCTTCACCATATTTTTGAAGATTTGTTTCATGAGTTCGAAGTAAAAATAGCTCCGGCAACTATTACCACTATTTCTGTGGCGAGTAGTTTTCTCATTATTACAGTAATGCACATTGTTTTCGGCGAATTGGTTCCTAAATCTATCGCCATCAGAAAGCCCGAACCTACCACCATGTTTATTTCGTGGCCTTTAATTTTATTCTATAATATTTTTCGACCATTTATTTGGCTCATGAATTCCTTTTCCAATG
This sequence comes from Cloacibacterium sp., assembly GCA_017995195.1. Classification (GTDB taxonomy): domain Bacteria; phylum Bacteroidota; class Bacteroidia; order Flavobacteriales; family Weeksellaceae; genus JAGOJI01. Next base: position 39,078 of record JAGOJI010000007.1, on the reverse strand, counting down.
CCTTTCTTCGTTTAATAAAGGTAGATCCTGCATCGGAACACGAGATTCACTCTACCGAAGAACTTCAACTTTTGGTAAAACAGAGTGCAGCAGGAGGAGAAATAGAAGAAGAAAATTATGAGATCATCAAAAATGCTTTCGACTTTACCGATCATACCGCCAAGCAGGTAATGGTACCGAGACAGAACATTGTAACCATTGATATCAATGACGATATAGAAGAAAATATCAAAAAAATGATAGATGCCGGCTATTCCAGAATACCTGTTTTTGAAGGCTCTATAGATAATATTATTGGTATTTTCTACACCAAGGAAATCATGCGAGAATACATCAAGAACAGAAATGAACTTGGTGATTTTAACCTAAGAAAATTCCTTCGTGAAGCCTTTTTTGTTGTAGGAAGCAAGAAAATTTCCGATTTACTGAATGTTTTTCAGGTAAAAAAACAACATCTCGCTATTGTAATCGATGAATTTGGAGGTACCGAAGGTATTGTAACATTAGAAGATATCTTAGAGGAATTGGTAGGAGAAATACAAGACGAGGAAGATGACGAAGAGAAAATAGTAGAAAAAGTAGCGGATAACGTATATTGGGTACAGGCAACCCAGCCTTTAGACGAAATTAATGAACACCTCCCCAAATCTTTACCCGAAGATAGCGAATACAATACCTTAGCAGGATATATTTTGCATGAATTAGCCGATATTCCGGAAGAAAACCAAGAATTTAAACTGAACGATTATTCTTTTAAAATTCTGAAAATGCAGAACAAAAGTGTAGATTTGGTAGAACTGAAATACGAAAGACCAAGCATTGCAGACGAAATTATTGAAGAAATTGAAAAAATATAATATTCATAATTACGACCACCCTCAGCGGGAGTACGAGGAAGAAGTACTTTTGATGGAAGAAACCGACATCGAAAACAAATTGGTTTTACATAACGACGATGTCAACACCTTCGATTTTGTAATTGAATGCTTAGTCGAAATCTGTAAACATACCTTAGAACAGGCTGAGCAGTGTACCATTCTTGTGCATTACAAAGGAAAGTGCACCGTAAAAACAGGTGCTATGGAAATACTGAAACCCATGCACGAAAAACTGATTAGCAGAGGCTTAACCAGTGAAATTGTCTAAGAAAATTATATTACAACTGACTTAGAGTAGCCAACCAATAACAATATTGAGTCCTAATCTATTTATCAGTTTCTACATAATTTACTTTTACATAAAATTCTCCGTTGGTTATTTCTTTTCTGGAACCACTTATGCCACCGCCTATAAATCCTGAGAATGTACCCTTTGCAGTAGATTTATCAATTTGTGTATAGGTAATGCTAAAATCATTGCTTCCCGGCAAAGACCAATCGCCATTGCTCAAAAACATAGGTGCTAAAATGTAATATTCATCTACAATACCCGTTTCTCCACTAGAATTGTAAGTTCCTGCTTTTAGGTCTGTTCCTATCCAATTGGCATTTCCACCAAATAAAGTTGCATCTAAGCCAATAAACAACTCTTCTGTAGAAGTTGCTTTATCGCCCGTATTATTGCCACTTAAATTCATCAGTACATGTTTGTTTCTCGATTTCAAATAAGAATACTTTACCGAGATCGAATTATTTATATACTCCTTCTGCACACCATCTACTTTAAACCTCAAATAGAATTGATTCGTATCATTATCTTTATTACATGACGAAAAAACTACCAATAAGATTAAGAATAAGACCGTAGATTTCATCGAAATTACCTTTGTTTCCTTCATAACATTTTAGAATTAATGATTGGGTTAGAGTAAAGATAGTATTTTATAAATTAAAACCACCACAAATTTTACCAACTATTAAGACATCTAACTCCATTTTCCACTTCCATCTTCCGGACAAAAAAACTATCTTTGCTCTATGTCACACAATACCGATAAACGCCTTTTCCTTGTCGATGCCTATGCCATGATTTTCCGTGGCTATTATGCTTTTATAAAGAATCCCAGAATCTCTACCAAAGGACTCAATACCTCTGCAATTTTCGGGTTTACCAATTCCTTGATAGAACTCATCAAGAGAGAACGCCCATCTCACTTAGCAGTAGTTTTTGATGTCGGCAGAAGCAACATTCGCCACGAAGATTTTGCAGAATACAAAGCTAATCGCGGAGAAACTCCCGAAGCCATTATCGTAGCAAAACCTTATATAGAAAGAATTTTGAACGCCATGAAAATTCCTATTTTGGGAGTAGAAGGCTATGAAGCAGACGATGTTATTGGCACCATTGCTTACAAAGCCCAAAGCGAAGGCTACACCACATTTATGGTAACGCCCGACAAAGATTTTGCCCAATTAGTGACCGATAAAATCAAAATCTACAAACCTGGGCTCAAAGGAGGCGATGTAGAAATCTTGGGTGTAGAAGAAATTAAAGCCAAATACGAAATCAACGACCCGAAACAGATTATCGACTTTCTTGGTATGATGGGAGATTCCGTAGATAATATTCCGGGATTGGGAGGCGTAGGAGAGAAAACCGCCAAAAAATTTATTCAGGAATTTGGCTCTATGGAAGGGCTTTTGGCAAATACCGACAAACTTACCGGAAAGCTCAAAGAAAAAGTAGAAGCCTCTGCAGAACGAGGAATTTTATCTAAAAAATTAGCCACCATTATTACCGATGTTCCCATTGAATTTCATCAAGAACAATATGATTTGGAAACACCTGATTTTGAAATGGTTCGGGAAATTTTTGAAGAAATAGAATTTCGAAGATTATACGAAAACCTTACCAAAGCATTCTCTTCGGGTGAAACTTTGCCAAGTAACGGGTATTCTGAAGAGAAGATACAAAACACGGCTTCCAAAAATACAAAAACTTCAACTCAAAATACACAACAGCTTGATCTTTTTGCCAATTTTGAAGAAAGCTACCAAGAAATTTCTACTAACAAACAAAGCATTGAAACAGCCGAGCATCTGTATCAATACATTGATGCCGAAAAAGCACAAAAAATCTTGGTTCAGAATTTACTGGGGCAAAGAGCCGTATGTTTCGACACAGAAACAAACTCACTCAACGAGATGGAAGCCGAGCTTATTGGGATGAGTTTCTGTTACAAAAAAGGCTTGGCATATTACATTCCACTTTCTCAAAACAAGGAAGAAGCACAGAAAACATTGGAGATTTTCCGTCCGTTTTTTGAAAAAAAGGATATTCTAAAAATTGCTCATAATCTTAAATTCGATTATAAAGTCCTTAAAAATTACAATATAGAAGTAGAAGGAGCAATTTTCGACACCATGATTGCTCACTATTTACTTAATCCCGATGGACGACACGGTATGGATTATCTGGCAGAAATGTATCTTGATTATAAGCCGGTCTCTATAGAAACTTTGATAGGAAAAAAGGGCAAAAACCAAGGAACCTTACGCGATGTAGATGTACGTACCCAAACCGATTATGCAGCGGAAGATGCCGATGTCACCTTTCAACTCTATCAATTATTTGAGCCTCAGCTCAAAAAAGAAAACCTGGAAGAAGTATTTTACAACATCGAAATGCCACTCATGAAGGTTTTGGCTAAAATGGAACTTGCAGGAATCTCGTTAGATAAAGATTGGTTGGCAAAAGAAAGTTTGGATTTGGAGAACGATTTGAAGGGATTAGAACAAAGTATTTTTGAACTTTCCGGACAAGAATTCAACATGAATTCTCCCAAACAACTGGGCGAAATTTTGTTCGAAAAAATGCAACTCGACCCCAAAGCCAAAAAAACCAAAACAGGGCAATACGCCACTTCCGAGGACGTTTTACAGAAATTAGCCGGAAAACACGACATTATTAAATTTATTTTAGAATACCGAACCTTACAAAAACTAAAATCCACCTACGTAGACGCTTTACCTCTACAAATAGACAAAGACACCCAACGTGTACATACCAACTTTGCCCAAACCGTAGCTGCTACAGGACGTTTGGCGAGTGTAAATCCTAATTTGCAGAACATTCCTATTCGTACCCTTCGCGGACAGCAAATTCGCGGAGCTTTTGTGGCAGGAGAAGGCAAAAAATTAATCTCTGCCGATTACTCCCAAATCGAATTGCGTTTGATTGCAGAAATAAGCCATGAGGAGCAGATGATCAAAGCCTTTCAAAACGGCGAAGACATTCACGCCTCTACAGCAGCAAAACTATTTAAAGTTCCTTTGGAGGAAGTTACCAAAGTCCAGAGAGGTCAGGCGAAAACGGTAAACTTCGGCATCATCTATGGTCAGGGAGCCTTCGGCTTAGCTGAGCAGACCGGACTTTCCAGAAGCGAAGCAAAAGCAATGATTGATGCTTATTTCGAGACCTATCCTCGCTTAAAAGAATATATGAATGAGCAGGTTCTCAAAGCTAGAAAATTAGGCTATGTAGAAACTATTGCAGGAAGAAAAAGACATTTGCAGGACATTAATTCAGCTAATTTTGTAGTAAAAGGCCATGCCGAAAGAAATGCCGTAAACGCACCCATACAAGGAAGTGCCGCTGATATTATTAAAATAGCAATGATTAAAATTAATCAAGTTTTTGATGAGAAAAAACTCCAAACTCAAATGCTTCTGCAAGTACACGACGAATTGGTATTCGAAGCTCCCGATGAGGAAGTAGAAATGGCATCAAACCTTATCAAAACCGAAATGGAATCAGCTTTCAAAACTCAAGTTCCACTTTTGGTAGAAGTAGGTGTTGGTAAAAATTGGTTAGAAGCACATTAATATAAGTAATAATATTGCTTTATAGTTATTAAAAAATATTTACCACTTTTTTAGAACACCTTTTTAGAATTCTTTTGAAAATCCATAAGAAATAGTATGAGATTAAAAAATAAAATAGCCTTAATAACAGGTTCTGCAAGAGGAATTGGGCGGGCTATTGCCGAGTTGTTTCATAGAGAAGGAGCTATAGTGATTGTTTCTGACATCAATGATGATGAGGGGAAAAAACTTTCCAAACAATTACAGCAATCCGAATACCTTCATTTGAATGTAAAAAATGAGGAAGAATGGCAAAATGCTCATCATTATATTTTAAAAAAATACGGAAAATTAGATATTTTGATCAACAATGCCGGAATCACAGGATTTTTGGAAACTTCCGGACCTTTCGATGCCGAAAATGTAGATTTAGATTCTTGGAATGAGGTTCATCAAGTTAATCTAAACGGAGTAATGTTGGGCTGTAAATATGCTATCCAACTCATGAAAGAGAGCGGTGGCAGCATTGTGAATATTTCTTCAAGAAGTGGCATTGTAGGTATTCCTTCTGCGGTAGCCTATGCTTCAAGCAAAGCAGCCGTGAGAAATCATACCAAAAGCGTTGCTTTGTACTGTGCCGAAAAATCTTACGCTATCCGTTGTAACAGTATTCATCCGGCAGCTATTATGACGCCTATGTGGGACCAAATGTTGGGAGAAGGCACTCAGCGAGAGCAAATGATAAAGCAAATAGAAAGTAGTATTCCTTTAGGGAAGTTTGGAGAACCTATAGATGTAGCTTTTGGAGCATTGTATCTCGCCGGAGAAGAAAGCAGATATATTACAGGAATAGAACTCACTATAGACGGTGGGATCCTGGCAGGAAGCGAAGCCCGACCCAAATAAAAATTCAAAAAAATCTGAATTTCTAAAAAATTACCAAACCATTATCGAAATGAAAACAAGTCTTTGTTGCATATTTTTTTTGCTATTTTTTTCTTTTTCTTATGCCCAAAAAGAAGTTTCTATCTTGTATTTCAACGACGCTCACGAAATTATGCCCGTGGAGCACCATAATGGTACAAAAGGTGGCGTAGCGAGACTGAAAACTATAGTAGACAGCATAAGAGATCAAAGAAAAACCGTGTTGGTATTTGGTGGAGATTTGGCAGGCGGTACACTTTTCGGGAAGGTGTACAAAGGTTTTCCTATGGTAGAATCTTTCAATAAAATAGCAGTAGATATAGCCAATTTCGGACAACACGAGTTCGATTTTGGATTAGAAAATGCTCGAAAATTGGTTGAAAAATCAAAATTTTCTTGGATTACCTCCAACCTTACCCATAAAAATGGAGAAAACCTATTTGGTTTGTCAAAGTTCAAAACTTTTGAAATCAATGGAATTCGCATCGCTTTTATTGGGATTACCGATAAGCTGGAAACCTCTGTGCAAGGGCAAGATATTGTACAGCAAGACATGATACTTTCGGCAAAAGAGACAGTAGCCGGTTTGAAGCGAGATTTTCGCCCTGATTACTTGGTGGCAATTACGCAAACACCCATGGATACCAACCGAAAAATCTTGCAAAACATACCGGAAATAGATTTGGTTTTAACCGAAGAAACCTCAGAAGATATTACCGAAATACAATTTCTTCAAAATCAGTATATTGTTTCCACCATAGGAAATATGGGGTCTTTGGCTGAAATAAAATTACAAAAAAATCCGAAGAAAATTTCCGCGGCTGTAGTTGTTCATTATTTAGGAGATCAGGTAAAATCTCATGATAGGCTCAACCAATTTGCCCAAGACCAGCAAAACCACTTACAAGAAACCTTATCCGAAAAAGTAGGATTTTCTGTAACTACTATTGACAGGGGAAATCATAGACAGGAAGAATCTGTTTTAGGCAACCTAATTGCTGATGCCTACAGAGATTATTACAACACACCTATAGCGATGATGAATGCAGGAGGCATAAGAAATAGCTTACCCAAAGGCGATATTTCACTGAAAGACGTGTATGCTGTATTACCTTTTGATAATAAAATAGGTGTGGTAGAGCTATCGGGTAGCCAAATAATAGATATGTTGAACAAAGGTCTGGAGAATTACCTCACATTGGGAGGCGAATTTATACAAATTTCCGGAATGAGTTATACCTTTGAGGTAAATACCCGTAGCGGATTGAAAGTAAAAAAGGTAGTTGTTGGGAGCAAACCTATCTCCGACGTACAAAAATATAAAATATCACTCCCTAACTATATTATTCAAGGAGGTGGCAGTTTTGATGCAGTGCCTGAAAACCAAATCATAACACCTTTGCACGAAATGGCTTTGGACACCGATGTTTTCTTGAAATATCTGAAAAAAAATCCCAACATTGCTCCAAAATTAGAGGGCAGAATTATGAAAATAAAATAAGAAATTGTTGTGAAGTTCCTCATCATTATACCTGCACACAACGAAGAAGCTAATGTTCTTTCTTGCTTAGAGTCTCTGAAAAACCAAACCTTTCAGAATTATACGTGCGTGGTTGTAAACGACGGCTCTACTGATAAAACCCAACAAATCGTCAACCAATTCATCCAATTACAAACTACCAATTACCAATTACCAGCCACCAACTACCAACTCATCAATTTAGAAAAATCTGAACATCACCCCGGTGCAAAAGTAGTACAAACTTTTAACAAGGGGTTGGAATCACAGGATTTGAACAATTTTGATGTTATCTGTAAATTCGATGCAGATATTATTTTCCCTCATAATTATTTAGAAAAAATTAGTGAAATTTATCTGAAAAATCCTAAGGCAGGAATGGTTTCAGGATTGGTTTACATCAAAAAAGAGTTCAACTCCGATCAGTCAGACAAAAACGAGTTTACAGATTCACTTTTCGACTTTACTCAGGACACGCATTGGCAGTTCGAAAATCTGTCTTCCAAAAACCATATTCGTGGACCTATAAAATCCTATAGAAAAGAATGTTTTCAAAAAATGAATGGGCTTCGAGCAGTTCTTGGCTGGGATAATATAGATGTGATGCTCGCCAAAATGCACGGCTGGGAAACCGTTACAATCAAAGATTTGTGGGTAAAACACTTGCGACCTACCGCTTACAAATACAAATCCCAAAAAGCCGAAAAATTGGGAGAATATTTCTATAATATTGGTTTAGATCTTCCTTTGTCCATTATTTCTTCCTTGAAATCTTCCTTTAAAAACAGGTCAGTTTCCGAATTTTTCATTACTCTGAAATCTTATCTAAAACAAAACGGAAAACGACAATTGTCTGATGGTGAAATCCAATTTATCCGAACGTTGCGCTGGAAAGAGATCTCGAAGAAATTGAGCAAGTAACCCGTGATTTTCTGGCAGTTAACTCCAAATAGGAGTTATTAACATTAAGCTACCTTTCATAAAAACTAAAAAAACAAGTCCTTATATTTTAGCTAAAAATAAGACATTTCAATTTTTATGTTTAGTTTAAAACAGCTTTTATTATTAATATATATACCATCTGTTTAATAAAAATAACGAATAATTTCACTTAAAAAATCACTAAAAATAGTAAAAGAGGTATCCATCGAAGTTCTGTGTGAGTGTGGATAACTTTTGGTCATATAAACCAATGATTTGGATTTTTAAGGGGTCAAATACTTTCTTTTTCCCACTTCAATCTCTATTTTTGTAAGCACACTTATCAAGCTAAAAATTTATTTTTACACTTTAGCATTAGTTAAAATCAATTTATTGATTTTCAGTTTATTACAACAGGGAAGTTTATTTTTAATTTAATATAAAACAAGGAATAATTATGGGAATCTTCGACAAAAGAATCAGTTACAAGCCTTTTGAATATCCGGAAATTTTACAATTTGTAGATGCAATCAACAAATCTTTTTGGGTACATTCCGAAGTAGATTTTACTGCCGATATTCAGGATTTTCATTCCCAACTGGAAGATCACGAAAAAAATGCAGTAAAACACTCGCTATTAGCCATTGCCCAAATAGAAGTTTCTGTGAAAACTTTTTGGGGAAATCTTTACAACCACCTTCCAAAACCGGAACTCAACGGTTTGGGAGCCACATTTGCAGAATGTGAGTTTCGCCATTCCGAAGCCTATTCGCGGTTGTTGGAAGTATTGGGGTACAACGATGAGTTCAATAATGTGGTAGAAATCCCGGCCATTAAAGAGCGAATAGATTTTCTTACCAAAGTCTTGCAACATGCCAATTCTATAACTCCTAAAGAGTATGTTTCCTCATTGTTGCTCTTCAGTATTTTAATTGAGAATGTATCATTGTTTAGTCAATTTGCCATTATCCTCTCCTTTACAAGGTTCAAAGGATATATGAAAAACGTGTCCAACATTATTGCATGGACTTCTGTAGATGAGCAAATTCATGCCAATGCAGGGATTTATTTGATTAATAAAATAAGAGAAGAACAACCCGATTTGTTAACCGATGCAGATATTGAGGATATTTATGCTTTGGTAGATCAATCGGTAGAACTGGAATCCAGAATTCTTGACTGGATTTTTGAATTGGGTGAAATTGATAATATCTCCAAAGAAAACCTACTCAACTTCATGAAATACAGAGTAGATGACAGCTTGAAGAAAATAGGAATGTCTACCAGATACAATGTTTCAGCAAGCGACTATAACCCTATGGTATGGTTTGAAGAGGAAGTTTTTGCCAATTCTTTAGACGACTTCTTTGCAAAACGCCCGGTAGATTATACCAAGCACGATAAAAGTATTACGGCAAACGATTTGTTTTAAAGCATCAAACCAAAACTATCAGATAAAAGTCTAAACCGGAAATTTGGATTTCCAAACAATTGATTTGACTTTCATCTACGTTATAATCAAAATTTTAATGTTTCAAAATTGAAACATAAGTACGGACTTAATTTAATTAAAAACAATACAATCAAAAATCAAACTGAGCCATAAGGCTCACCACAAAATACCATGACACCAAAAATCATTGAAGAAATTGAATGGAGTAAAAATGAAAATTTCCGCTTGGGAGAGTATATTTATATGGGAATGGGACTGGTAAATAGCCATAGGGTCTGTATATCAGTAGCATATAAAATGGATTATTGCATCAAAAAAGCCAAAGAATTTGAAACAGCAGACCCAAATGTAAAGTTCACCCACATCAATAAAGTGAAAATAGGCGAACTAAAGGAAGAGGAGAAGTTTACAATTGGTAGTTGGTAGGATTCATTCAGGTTTGTTTTATCAAAAAAACAATAGATTTTACCAAGAGATAATCTTTGAGAACTTAATAATTCAAATAAATTAAAATTAAAAAGAAAAAAAATCTTTACGAATCTTGTGTAGCAAACAATACGCTGAGTTTTCGCTAAAATAAAGTATAGAATATTATGGAAGAACTAAACGAAAATATTTGGTGGCTCAATGAGGAGTCCGAGCAAATGCTCAATAGAGGCTATCTGCTGAAAGGAGAAACTGTAGAAGGAGCTATTGATAGAATTACTACATCTGCCGCAAAACGTCTCTATAAACCAGAATTACAACCTGCTTTCAAGGAAATGATTACCAAAGGTTGGATTAGTTTTTCCTCGCCGGTTTGGGCAAATATGGGAACACAAAGGGGTTTACCTATCTCGTGTTTTAATGTACATATCCCCGATAATATTGAAGGAATTACCCATAAATTGGGCGAAGTAATTATGCAAACCAAGATTGGAGGAGGAACATCGGGTTATTTCGGAGAGTTACGTAACCGAGGGACTGCTGTAACAGACAACGGAAAATCCTCTGGGGCAGTGTCGTTTATGAAACTTTATGATACAGCTATGGACGTGGTTTCTCAAGGTGGTGTAAGAAGAGGAGCTTTTGCTGCCTATCTCGATATAGACCATGGCGATATTGAAGAATTTTTGAATATTAAAGAAATAGGAAGTTCTATCCAAAACCTTTTTATTGGAGTTTGCGTTCCTGATTACTGGATGCAAGATATGGTAGATGGAGATATGGAAAAACGTAAAATCTGGGCAAAAGTTTTGGAAAGCCGTCAGAAAAAAGGTCTTCCGTATATTTTCTTTACCGATAATGTAAACCGAAACAAGCCTCAAGTATACAAAGATGCAGGATTAACAGTGAATGCCAGCAACCTTTGCTCCGAAATCATGCTGCCTTCTACCGCAGATGAATCCTTTATTTGCTGCCTGTCTTCCATGAATTTGGAATTGTACGACGAGTGGAAAGATACCGATGCCGTGAAATTGGCCGTATATTTCTTAGATGCCGTTTTATCCGAATTTATCGAGAAAACAGAAGGAAATTACTACCTTACTTCAGCAAGAAATTTTGCAATTCGCCACAGAGCTTTAGGATTAGGAGTTTTGGGATACCACTCTTATTTGCAACGAAATATGATTCCGTTTGAAAGTATGGAAGCTAAAATGTTCAATGCTAAGGTTTTCAAGCAAATTCAGGAACAGTCATATGCTGCATCACGAGAGTTGGCTAATATCTATGGAGAACCCGAAATGCTAAAAGGCTACGGAATGCGCAATACCACTACTATGGCCATTGCTCCTACAACATCGAGTTCGGCAATTTTAGGACAAACTTCTCCGGGAATAGAACCTTTTGCCTCCAATTATTATAAAGCAGGGCTTGCCAAAGGCAATTTTATGCGTAAAAATAAGTATTTGGCCAAACTATTGGTAGAAAAAGGGCTGGACAATGAAGATGTTTGGAGAGAAATAATGCTCAACCACGGTTCAGTACAGCACATGAAGGAACTTACACCAACCGAAAAAGATGTGTTCAAAACCTTCAAAGAGATTTCTCCTATGGAAATTATCACCCAAGCAGCACAAAGACAGCAGTATATAGATCAGGCACAATCCTTGAATCTCAATATCCCGTCTTCTTTACCCATTAAAGATGTTAATAATCTTATGATTGAAGCATGGAAAATGGGCGTAAAAACCTTATACTATCAACGTTCTCAATCGGTTTCTAAAGAATTGATGGTTAATTTTGTAACATGCAGCAGTTGCGAAGCATAATTTGTATAATGTAGAGTTGTTGAGCAACTAAGCCAATCTATGAAACAAAAGTTGAAACTTTTAAGTCTTTTTTTAGCAACAGCTCTATTAAGTTGTATTTGTTACGGACAAAAAGACGACTATTCTTCCCGAATAGACAGTTTGATTAAAACAACAAACCCAAGAAGTTTCAATGGGGTTATTTTGATTACTCAAAAAGGGAAAACTAAATACAAGAATGCTTTTGGGTATTCAAATTTTGAAAAAAAGACTCCTTTAACCACCAAAGACAATTTCATAATTATGTCTAACAGCAAACAAATTACTGCTGTTTTGACTTTAAAAGAAGTTGAAAAAGGAAAAATTGATTTGCACACGCCAATTAGAAAATATCTGCCCGACTTGCCCCAAAGTTGGGCAGATACTGTTACAGTTCACCATTTATTGAACTTTTCTGCCGGAATAACCGAAATAGACAAGCCCCTACTTTTTAAACCAGGTTCCGATTTTAAATATGGTAACACCACTTATGTAATGCTTGGAAAGATTATAGAAAAAGTAACCGGCAGAAGATATGCAGATGTAGCAAACGACTTGTTTAAAGAATTGAAAATGAAAAACACATTTTGTTTTGAACAAGGCAAATTACAAAATCGTGTTCTAGGTTATCGTAATACAAACAACAATTTTGCATTAGTAGACAAACCTATTGAAAACAACCATATGGTTTCTGCTGCCGGAATTATCTCTAATGTTACCGACTTAAATATTTGGGACAAATCATTACACAAAGGAAAAATTTTAAAACCGAAAACCTACAACCTAATGATAACTTATAGCATTAAAGCACAGCACAATGCTTTTGGAAAAGAAAAAATTGGTTATGGTTACGGCTTAAGAATAAGTGATGAAACACCCACTAAATATATCGGACACACAGGTGGCGGTTCAGGTTTTGTATCATTCAAAATTTATTTTCCCGAAACAGATGTAAATGTAGTTGTTTTAGAAAATCAATCTAATGAAAACATAGATCTACTATATGATTTTGAAATTAAAATTAGAGAAATCGTAATGAATAGTAGTTTGATAAAAAAAACATAAAATCCTACTCCAAAAACAGAGTAGGATTTTTTTGTATTGGATATGAATGTGTTTTATTTCTTTGTTTCTACATGTATTTCGTTTTCTTTTTTTCCGTTAACACCTCTCTTAAATATGGTTATGCTTTTAATATCTTTCGTGTTGATTTCATCAAAATCCGATTGGTCATACAACTTTCCGTTGAGGTAAATTTTGAAATCATTCTTAGATTTTTTTTCAGCAAAGGTATCGTCATTCCTAAAAGTTCTTATTACCGATAGATTATCTTTGCTTATCTTTTCAAAATTAAAATCGTTCGTAGCACTTATCTTTTCCATGTTTAGTGCCAATTCTTTTTTCATGAGTTCAGATTGCTTCCTGTACAGTTCAGCTTTTTCTTTTTCCAATTTAGCTTTCTTCTGAGCAATCTCTGCTAATTTTTTAGCTTTTTCAGCCTTCTCTTTGTCCGACATAGCGTCTAAATTAAGCCTTTTAATCACTTCCAAGTCAGGAGTATTCACGTTTATTTGTTCCATCTCCTTAAGTTGATTTTTCCACTCTGTAGAATTGAGTTTTTTATGGATTTTTTCTACCCCACCATTTACTTTTGCCATATGATCTTTCCATTCTTTAGAATTGAAATGAAGCTCCATTTTTTCTACAGTTTTCGCCACTTTTTCAGCTTCTTTAGCCGCTTTTTCGGCTTCTTTTGATGCCAATTCAACGGTATTTTCAGAAGTGTCAAAAGTAGTATCCTCTGGATTTCCTTTGTCCCAATTGGGGCGGTACTTTTGGAGTATTTTTTCTAATGCCGCCTTATTTTTTATCGAATTTCTAGCTTGATCGGCATAGAAAAAAGTAAATTTTTGGGCTTGATTATCTGCTACCTCATCATTAACCGATTGGCTGTAGGATAAAGTTAAATCTTTATTGTTTTCGTTTTTAGCAATATATTCCTGAAACTCCTTTTTAGTGGCTTCTTTACCTTCTACTATAAATAGTGTTTCTTTTTCATCGGCGTCTTTAAGAGCTTTGTGTACATCTATCTCTTTCTCATCATATGATTTTAAAGTATCTTTTTGGATTGTACTGATAGCCGCCGTTAACAATTCTTTATTATTTTTTCGAATTTCCTTGTTTTTAGCATTTACTAAATAAACAAAAGCAAGAAAAAACAACAAGGGCAATGCCAGTATTCTTCGGGCATAGCTAAATTTAGGGTTTTGTGTTTTAAGCATTTGTAGTCGTTTTTTGAGGTTAGAGGATAAAAACGGACTCGTGGCTGGCAAAGGATTTCCGGAAAAATTGCTCGCCAAAAGCATCTGTACAAATGCTCGAGTATCGCTTTGTTTTACCGCCTTTTTATCGGCAAGATATTCATGAATTAAATTGATTTCTTTTTTAATGAAATAAAACACGGGATTAAACCAAAACACCGATTGAATAAGAGCTAAAAGCATTTTATCCCAACTGTGTTTTTGCTCTATATGCACCATTTCATGTTTCAGAATTTGTCTTCCCACTTGAGAATCTATCTCGATAGTTTTCTTCCAAAAAAGATTCTTAAAGAAGGAAAAAGGAGCATCGTTCAAATCGGTAAGATAAAAATTAATCCCATTGAGTTTTTCTCTCGGATAGCTCTTTTTCAGTTGCTGAATCCTAAATAAACCTACTGCCAACTTACTCAAACAAAACGCCGAAACCAAAGCTACCATCAGCATGATTAAGTCTCCTATCCCAAACGCTTCGTGAGAAGGCTCTACAACAGAAACAGACTTATCCCACTTCGCCATCAAGAGTAGTAGGCGGCTATCGGTTTCTATAGTAAAATATTCTATTTTGAGTAAAGGTAACAGAAGACTGACTGCTATAATAGACAAAAGATAAAACCTATTGTAATGATGAAAGGTACGGTCTCTCAAAAACAAATGGTAGTATATCCACATAACAACAGAGCAAAGTACCATTTTTCCAAAATAGAGAAGTAGAGTTTCCATAAATGTGATATTAAGGATTCGTATGATATAATCAGGATTTTTACTTTTTACCCGGTTCTTTCAGCTCATTGAGAAGCATTTCCAAATCTTCTACGCTCATTTCGTTTTTTTCTACCAAAAAAGAAACAGCATTTTTATAAGAACCTTCAAAATAATTTTTCACCAATCCTTTCAAAGATTTTCCACTATAGCTTTCTTTGGAGACCAAAGGGAAATATTCGTGTTGCCTGCCATGAACCGTGAAGTCAACAAATCCTTTATCCATTAAAATCTTCAGAATGGTAGATACAGTATTGGTGTGTGGCTTAGGTTCCGGAAAATGTTCTAAAATATCCTTTAGAAATCCCTTTTCAATCGTCCACAAGTATTGCATTACTTGTTCTTCTGCTTTGGTTAACTTACTCATAACAATGCTTTTATATATAAAAAATGAATTATAACTAATTATTTAGTAATACAAATGTATCAATAATTTTTAATCAATCACTATTTTTTTAGTCAAAGATTTTTAAAAACACATAAACAACTGATAATCAAAGATAAAAATTTCATTAAAAATAAAAAAACACTATTTTTAAAATTTTTAATGACAAATGTTTGGTAATCGGCATAAAAGTTGTACTTTTGCACCACAATATCGCGGGATGGAGCAGTAGGTAGCTCGTCGGGCTCATAACCCGAAGGTCATCGGTTCGAGTCCGGTTCCCGCTACTAAGCAGGAGACTTTAGAAATAGAGTCTCCTTTTTTCTATCATCAATATAAAATATTTTTTTTAATGAATGCTTTCTTAGAAGAACTGAAATGGCGAGGAATGTTTGCCGATATGACCCCGGGAACAGATGAACAACTCAATAAAGAAATTACAACAGCATATATTGGTTTCGACCCAACTGCCGATTCTTTGCATATCGGAAGTTTGGTTCAGATAAAAATTTTGGCTCATTTTCAACAACATGGGCACAAACCTATTGCTTTAGTAGGTGGTGCTACAGGCATGATTGGTGATCCGTCCGGAAAATCTTCCGAAAGAAACCTCTTGGACGAAAATACCCTGAACCACTATATAGAATGTTTAAAAAATCAACTTTCGAGATTCCTAAAATTCGATGGAGATGATACCAACAAAGCCGAACTCGTAAACAACTACGATTGGATGAAAAATATATCTTTCCTCGAATTTGCTCGCGATATTGGCAAGCACATTACCGTGAACTACATGATGGCGAAAGATAGTGTGAAGAAAAGATTCTCGGGAGATGCCGGTACCGAAGGTATGAGCTTCACCGAATTTACTTACCAATTATTACAAGGTTACGATTTTCTTTACCTTTACAATACCAAAGGGGTAAAACTACAAATGGGAGGCTCTGACCAGTGGGGCAACATTACCACAGGAACCGAGCTTATCCGTAGAAAAGTGCAAGGAGAAGCTTTTGCCGTGACTTGCCCGCTTATTACAAAATCCGACGGCTCCAAATTCGGAAAAAGTGAAAGTGGCGAGAATTACTGGTTAGATGCCCAAAAAACTTCACCATACAAATTCTATCAGTTTTGGCTGAATACCACGGATATAGACGCAGAAAAATACATTAAAATTTATACTTTTTTACCTAAAGAAGAAATAGAAAATCTCATAAAAGAACATCAGGAAGCTCCACACGAAAGAAAATTACAGAAAAAACTGGCTCAGGAAGTTACCGTGTGGGTACATGGCAACGAGGAATTTGAAAAAGCTATAAAAGCCTCCGAGATTCTTTTTGGAAAATCTACTGCAGAGGATTTAATAAGTTTAGACGAAAGCACCTTTTTACAAGTATTTGAAGGAGTTCCACAAAAAGAACTTTCTGAAAACGAAGTAATTGGCAGCAATATTATTGATTTAATTTCCGACACAACAGGTTTTCTCAAATCTAAGGGCGAGGCCAAAAGAGAACTAACCGGAAATGCTATTTCCATTAATAAAAATAAGGTAGACGAAAGTTTTTCGGTTTCTAAAAACGACCTTATAGACGGAAAGTTTTTGCTTTTACAAAAAGGAAAGAAAAATTATTTTGTGGTAAAGGTGAAGTAATAGTTATATGCAACTTTCCAAAGACAAAAGCATCGCCTTTTCCGTATTTCTATCAGGGTTTTCGTGCTTTGCTTTGTTGTACTATTACCAGTCTTTGCTCCCCGAAATTTCAAGTTTTTTTAAGGTAAGCAAAACGGAAAGTAGCTTAGTGGTTTCTTCTGCTACTACAGGCATGGCTTTAGGATTTTTGACTTGCATGTTTGTAGCAGATCGTTTCCTAAGAAAAAAGTTGATTGCTTTTAGCCTTATCATTCCTGCTGCATTATCTATTAGTTCGTCGTTATCCGAGAGTTTCATTATTTTAGTATTTATCAATTTTCTTAAAGGCTTCTTGTTATCGGGTTCTGCTTCTATTTCGCTAGCGTATATCTCGGAAGAAGTAAGTGAGAAGAACAGCCTGAAAGTTACCGGACTCTACATTGCAGGAAATGCGATTGGTGGCATGTTCGGAAGGGTTTTTGCAGCGTATTTTGCCCACGAGTATTCTTGGCAATTGTCATCGCAAATTCTGAGCTTGCTTTGTTTAGCTTTTGGAGTATTGTTTTTAATTTTTAGTCCCAATTCTACCCACTTCGAGCCTAAGAAAGAAAATATAATCTCCCTTATTCGCCCCAATCTCCGCTTGATTTTTAATAAACATTTGATTCCTTATTATATCACCGGCTTCATTATACTGGGTGTATTTGTGAGTATTTATAATTACTTACAGTTTATCTTGGTAAAACCTCCTTTTAATTTTGACAAAGCCTATATGCCTTATATTTACCTCATGTATATTTTTGGGGTATTTGGCTCGGTAGCCACTGCAAAACTGGGAAAATACACCAACTCCCAAAACTTATTGAAATTGATGGGAATTATTGCGGCAGCCGGTATTGCTTTGCTTTATTTTAATCTTACTTGGGTTCTTATTTTAGGTTTAGCTCTTTTTACTTTTGCTTTTTTCATCATGCACGTTTTATGCAACAAATCTTTAGGTGAACTCTACCCCGAAAAACGTTCGGTAATTATTTCTATTTATTTGCTTGTATACTATTTGGGCTCCAGCGTAATTGGGACTTCCACAGGACTTATATTGGAAATTTGGGGTTGGCAATACTTTTTATTGAGCTTAATTGTATTAACGCTCTCCATTAGTTTAATTTTCCGAAAGAAAACCTAAACTAACCTCGATTTATAATAAGAAATTAAAAAAATTCTCTTAATCAAGCCTTTTATCCTTCTCTCAACAGCCCATAATTAACCAAATCTAAAAACTGACCGTTTTTGAAAATATGTTGTTTTTGAACACCCTCATAGTGCATTCCACAGTTTTGTAGTACTTTTCCGGAAGCGGGATTATGCGAGTAATGAGAGGCATAAATTTTGTTAAGCCCTAATTCTTCAAAACCAAAATAGATAATCTTTTCCAAAGCTTCTGAAACATAACCTTTGTTTCGGAAATCCTGCCCAATCCAATAGCCTACTTCCGCTTTACGATTGGATATGTCTAAATGAATGCCTATGGCACCCATTAGTTTCTCCTTTTCTTTTTCACGAATAGCAAAGATAAAAGCATTTTCATGGTGCAAACCTTCTTCAATCATTGTAAACCAAAAATCGGCATTCTCTTTGGTATACGGATAAGGAATAGAAAGGGTATTTTCGGAAATGTCTTTATTGGAATTCATCAGGTATAGCAGGTCATCTAAATCGTCTTCTGTAGGGCGATTGAGTAAAAGCCTACGAGTAGTCAATACTGGAAATGGTCTCTTATTCATCATAAATAATTGGTATAAAATGAGACAATAAAGTTATTATTAATCTCTAAAATTACAAATTAAGTCTGTTTCTACGTCTCTATTTCATTATTTTTAGAAAATGGTCTAAAAAATGTATAGTTAAAATTTAACAACCATTCTTCATTCAATTAAAAATTTGGAGTGTTTATAAATTAAATATTGTAATTTTATTGCAAGTAATATTTAATTACTATTTTCGTTAATTCAATAAAAAAACACATATGAATAAGTTTGCATTATTTTTGAGTTTATTTATCTCATTGTATTCGTTTGCACAAATCAACTGGATGAGCATGAATCAAGCATTGGAAGCTCAAAAAAAGAATCCAAAAAAAATATTAATCGATTTTTATGCAGAATGGTGTGGACCTTGTAAAATGATGGAGAAAGAAACCCTAAGCCACCCTCACATCGTTAAATACATCAATGATAATTACTACGCAGTAAAATTCAATGCCGAAGGTACAGAAGCAGTAAAGTTTCAGGAAAGAGTATTTAACAATCCCGACTACAATCCCAAATCTAAAGGGAGAAATGCCCAGCATCAATTCGCCCGATACATGAATATTACCGCCTACCCTACTCTAACATTTTTGGACGAAAATACACAGCAGATTACCAATCTATTGGGATATTTTAAACCAAGGGAAATTGAACCCTATATTACCATGATTGCGTCTAACGATTACAAAAATATCAAAACTCGTGAAGAATGGGAAAATTACCAAAACAAATTCAAATCTAAAATAAAAGAGTAACCTCAATAGGTTACTCTTTTTTGTTTTATTTTGCTAAAGAATCTTCTCTTATTTTCTTAAACTCTGAAGCAGGATTCCATTTAGGATAGATATTTTCGGTTGCCAGTCGCCAACCAATTTTATAAAATAGCTGGGCATCTTCTACACAACCGGATAAATCAAAATTCTCTTCATAATTATCTGCGGGTTTGTGGTACTTGGTTGCCCAATATTCGTTGATTTTCTGTTTTGCCCATTCTTTCCCGTGCGTTCTGCTGTCTTGCCAACCTTTGACGAACAAAGACGGAATCCCTACTTTGGCAAAACTAAAATGATCTGATCTATAGTACATTCCTTGCTCCGGAAACGGTTCTTCTACAATATATCGGTTTTGCTTTTCAGCCTCTTCACCTGCCAACTGATCGAGTTCGGACTGTCCAAATCCTGTAATGGTAACATCTTTCATTCTTCCATAAGGCAAAAGTAGCTCATAATTGAGGTTGGCAATGGTTTTATTAGCCGGAAAGAGTGCATTTTCGGCATAATATTTAGAGCCTGCCATACCGGTTTCTTCTGCAGAAACAGCAATAAAAACAAGAGTTCTTCTGGGTTTAGAAGATTGTTTAAAGGCTTTTGCCGTTTCCAACATAGCTGCAATGGCAGTTCCGTTATCAATAGCACCATTATAAATAGAATCTTTCCCTTGTTTTGGTCCAATACCAAAATGATCCCAATGAGCACTAAAAACAATAGATTCATCTTTTTTATCGGTTCCTTCAATAATGCCTACGACATTTTTGGTATTATCGTATTTAATCTTGTTTTCGATAACAATATTCAGTTGAGTCTGAAGAGGAATTGATTTAAAACCTTTCTCTGAAGCCTGTTTTTTGGCATTATCAAAATTCAAATCATTCGCTTCGAAAATTTTCTTTACCGCATCTTCCGTTATCCATCCTGTGAGAGCGGTATTGGCAGCATTACCATCTTTGTTCTGAATATACAATCCACTATGAGCAGTATTGGTAAGCACTTGCCAGCCGTAACCTGCTGCTTTGGTTTCATGAATCACCCAAACGCCTTTTGCACCTTGCCTTGCAGCTTCTTCGAATTTATAAGGCCAACGTCCGTAATAGGTCATAGAATTTCCCTTGAACAGTTTAGGATTCTGAGTAGCAAAGCCCGGATCATTTACCAGAACCAATACTGTTTTTCCTTTTACATCTAAACCCTCATAATCGTTCCAGCCGTATTCTGGAGCTACAATTCCATAACCGGCAAATACCAATTCGGAATCTTTGATGCTTACTTTTTCTTTTATATGAGAAGTGGTGGCAATATAATCTTTGATATATTCCAAATTCAGATTTCCTTTTTTAGTAGATAAAGAAATATTTTTGGAAGGTTGATACTGCATAGAAACCATGGGAACTTTTTGGAAATAGCTGCCATTGTAAGGTGCTTTTAAGCCCAATTCTTTATAGACTTTTGCCAAATATGCCGTGGTCTTTTCTTCGCCTTCGGTAAAGGGTTTTCTTCCCTGAAACTCATCGGAAGCCAATATCTTCAAATGATTACGCAAACTTTTATCGGTAATAAAATCCTCCGGATTTTTCATTTTATTTTGAGCCCAACCCAAGGAAGTACACAAAATCCAACCGAAAACAGTTATTTTTTTGAGATTCATAGCGTTAAATTTTCATGCAAATTAGACATTTATAGCAATTAGAACAAAAAAAAAAGATTTTAGAATTGTCTCTAAAATCTTTTTATCTCTTATTTCTTGGCTCTCGGTTCTTAGCTCTTGGCTCTAACCTACCCTATTTCCACTCCATTTTCCACTTTTTCATCGGGAGTTACAAAGCTCAATTTTCCATCAGGTTTTGTGGTAAGTAAAAGCATTCCTTGAGATTCTATACCACGGATTTTTCTTGGAGCTAAGTTGAGTAAAATCATCACTTGTTTTCCAATGATTTCTTCTGGGGTGAAGCTTTCTGCAATACCTGAAACTACAGTTCTTACATCAACTCCCGTGTCTACTTTTAATTTTAAAAGTTTATCCGCTTTCTCTACTTTTTCGGCTTCTAAAATGGTTGCTGTCCTTAGGTCGATTTTAGTAAAATCGTCAAATTGTATTTCGTCTTTCATGGGGTTTAATTTTAAGTCCCTTTCCTTCGGAGAGGGATTGAGGGAGAGGAGATTGGTTTTAGCGTTGGATAATTTGGTGTTTTCTAATTTTTGAATTTGGAAATCAATGGTTTCATCTTCAATTTTTGAGAAAAGAAGCGAACTTTCATTGATTTGATGTCCGATTGGAACTAAAACACCGGAAACTTCGCTCCAGTTTTTCTTTTCTACATTGAACATTTTCAATAGCTTTTCTGAACTGAAAGGCATAAATGGTTCGCACAATTGTGCTAAAGCCACCGCAATTTGAGCACCTACAAATAAGGAGTGAGCTGCTTTTTCGGGTTGGTCTTTGATGGTTTTCCAAGGTTCTTCGGTTTGAAGATATTGGTTTCCGAAACGTGCCAAATTCATCAGTGCAGTAAGTGCATTTCGGAATTCATAATGTTCTAAAAACTGAGAAATTTCATCGGCAGATTTTTTGATTTCGCTTAATTCAGAGGTATTTTCGTTTCCTGTAGGAACTACGCCATTATAATATTTATGAATAAGAACCGCTACTCTATTGATGAAATTTCCGAAAATCCCTACCAATTCAGAATTATTCTTGGTTTGGAAATCTTTCCAAGTAAAGTTATTATCCTTGGTTTCCGGTGCGGAAGAAAGCAAAGCATATCGTAAAACATCTTGTTGATTTGGGAATTCTTCTACAAATTCATGTGCCCAAACCGCCCAGTTTCGGGAGGTTGAAATCTTATCATTTTCCAAGTTCAAAAACTCAAAAGCAGGAACATTGGCAGGCATAATGTAATCGCCGTGTGCTTTCATCATCGCCGGGAAAATAATGCAGTGGAACACAATGTTATCTTTACCAATGAAATGAATCAAATCCGTTTCTTCATTTTGCCAATAATCCTTCCAGTTTTTTCCATTTTTTTCCGCCCATTCTTTGGTGAAAGAAATGTAACCAATTGGTGCATCAAACCAAACGTAAAGCACCTTTCCATCGGCATCAGGAAGCGGAACAGGAATACCCCAGTTTAAATCTCTCGTCATGGCACGAGGTTTCAGACCATCATTCAGCCAAGATTTTACTTGTCCATACACATTGGTTTTCCAATCGTTTTTATGCCCCTCAATAATCCATTCGTTGAGGAAATTTTCATATTCGTTGAGCGGAAGATACCAGTTTTTTGTCGGTTTCAAAACAGGAATATTCCCACTCAACATGGATTTTGGGTTGATGAGTTCCGAGGGCGAAAGCGTAGAGCCACATTTTTCGCATTGGTCGCCATAAGCCCCATCGTTCCCACAATTCGGACAAGTCCCTACAATATAGCGATCGGCAAGGAATTCCCCTGCTTGTTCATCAAAATATTGTTCAGAAATTTCTTCGGTAAATTTGCCTTTTTCATACATGGTTTTGAAGAAATCCTGACTGGTTTCATGGTGATTTTTCCCTGAGGTTCGGGAATATTCATCAAATGAAATTCCTAAATCGGCAAAAGATTTTTTGATGATTTCATGGTATTTATCTACAATATCTTGAGGTGTTACACCTTCTTTTTTGGCTCTTATGGTAATAGGAATACCGTGCTCATCGCTTCCACAAATAAACGCCACATCGTTTCCTAATCTCCTTTGAAACCTTGCATAAACATCGGCAGGAATATAAACTCCCGCTAAATGACCGATATGAACCGGACCGTTAGCATACGGCAACGCAGCGGTAATCATTTTTCTCTTTTGCATTGAACTATTTTTTGCAAATATACGCATTGAACAGCCTTAATTGAAATTTGAGAAACTAAAAAGATGACTAATAAATAATGATTTATATCCTAAAACTGAAATGCATTTGCAATTTTCACGACTATACAGACAAATCCAAAATGATTTTTTTCACTCAAAAACTATAAAAACGTATTTTTAATGTATTTTTTAAACAATTAACAACAATTATGCAATTTATTTTAATCTAAAAGGAAATTTAATTTTTATTTATCAACATATCCTTTACTTTTGTCCGCAGAATTTAAATTTTAGAATTAAAAATAAGAAAATCATGTGTGGAATTGTATGCCTGTTTGATGCAAAACAAAAGACGGACGCTCTTCGTCCTCAAATTTTAGAAATGTCCAAAAAAATTAGACACCGTGGTCCGGATTGGTCCGGAACCTATCAAAATAACAACACTCTTTTTTCTCACGAAAGATTAGCCATTGTAGACCCTACTTCCGGAAAACAACCATTGTTCAGCAAAGACAAAAAGTTAGTTTTAGCGGTAAATGGTGAAATCTACAACCACCAAGAGTTACGGGCAAAGTTTCCGAATTATGAATTTCAAACCCAATCGGATTGCGAAGTGATATTGGCTTTATATCAAGAAAAGGGTACAGGATTTTTAGAAGATCTCAACGGAATTTTTGCTTTCGCTTTGTATGATGAAGAACAAGACTCTTATTTAATCGCCAGAGATCATATGGGCATCGTGCCTTTGTATATGGGTTGGGACCAATACGGAAGTTTCTATGTAGCCTCGGAACTGAAAGCTCTGGAAGGAGTTTGCAACAAAATTGAAGTATTCCTGCCGGGACATTACATAGACAGCAAGCAAGGCTATGAATTACAACAATGGTACAAAAGAGATTGGGAGGATTATGAGCACGTAAAAAACAATACCACAAGCATTCCGGAGCTCAGAAAAGGCTTGGAAGATGCTGTACATCGACAATTGATGAGCGACGTACCTTATGGCGTATTACTTTCCGGAGGATTGGATTCTTCCATTATTGCAGCGATAACTGCAAAATTTGCCCCAAAAAGAATTGAAAGTGGAAATACACAAGATGCGTGGTATCCGAGATTACACAGTTTTGCCGTAGGATTGGTAGGATCTCCGGATTTGGCTGCAGCAAGAACGGCAGCAGAACATATCGGCTCTGTGCATCATGAAGTTAATTTTACCGTTCAGGAAGGTTTAGATGCCATTCGCGATGTTATTTATCACTTAGAAACTTATGATGTAACCACCATACGAGCATCTACCCCAATGTATCTTTTGGCAAGGGTAATAAAATCTATGGGTATTAAAATGGTACTTTCGGGAGAAGGCTCCGATGAAATCTTCGGCGGCTATTTGTATTTCCACAAAGCCCCAAATCCACAGGCTTTCCATGAGGAAACCGTGAGGAAATTAGGCAAACTTCACTTATATGATTGCTTGCGTGCCAACAAATCTTTGATGGCGTGGGGCATTGAAGGGCGTGTTCCGTTCTTAGACAAAGAATTTATGGATATTGCCATGAACATCAACCCGGCAGATAAAATGGTAAACAAAGCAGAAGGAAAAATGGAAAAATGGGTGCTCAGAAAGGCCTTTGAAGATTTATTGCCAGAAAGCATCGCATGGCGACAAAAAGAGCAGTTCAGCGATGGTGTAGGCTACAGTTGGATTGATTCCCTAAAAGCAAAAGCCGAAGAAGAAGTAACCGACGAAATGATGGAAAATGCCAAATACCGCTTCCCTATCAACACACCCATGAACAAAGAGGAGTACCGATACAGAAGCATTTTCAGCGAACTATTCCCAAGCGACAGTGCTGCAAGTTGTGTGCCTTCGGTTCCTTCGGTAGCTTGCTCTACGCCCATTGCATTGGAGTGGGACGAAGCCTTCAAGAAAATGAACGACCCAAGTGGAAGAGCCGTAGCCGTACACGAAGATTCGTACTAAACATAACAAACCCGTGATATATGACAATATTGCGGGTTTGTTTTAGTTATGATACGGAAATTTTACTCCATTATATGTTGGGAATATTCATACCATTACCTTTGAATTATTACTTTAAAACAGTTTCTTTGTGAAATGAATTTTGATATTGATTATTAAAGCAACTTTATGAATTCTAAAACAAAAATATTTCACAGAGTAATTGTTTCTATCATTTTAAGTTTCGTTTTTACCCAATGTAAAAAAGATGAAAACGTAATTGAAAATCATCTAAACAAAGACACAGTAAAAAAAGACACTACAAAGAAAGATAGCGTTTCTAAAAATGGAATGGTGCAATATTCAGCATTTATTTTTCCTAAAAAATCCCGTGATTCTGCAATGGCAATATTTTTGGAAAAATACAACCAGCAAGAACGTCACACAATTTTGGCATTAAACCGCTTAGACAATAAAAACAAATGGAGGGCAGATACATTAATTATTCCCAAAAATCTAAGTTCCGATTTTCTGCAATTTTCTCCTTTTCCTTCCCGACTTGATTCACTAAAAAATATTAAAAAAATTGCTTTTTTTTCGTATAAAATCCATGCCTATGCACTCTATGAAAACGGTAATCTTGTAAAATGGGGACCAACAAGTATGGGTAAAAAATCGACCCCAACAAAAACCGGACTGAAATTTACAAATTGGAAAAAAGAAATAGCGATTTCAACATCTAATTCTGAATGGAAATTGAGGTGGAATTTTAATGTACACAATTCATTGGGAATTGGTTGGCATCAGTATGATTTACCGGGATTCCACGCTTCACATTCGTGTATGAGACTTTTGGAAGAAGATGCGAAATGGATGTACAACTGGGCAAATCAATGGGTTTTGACCAACGATGGAAATACTGTACTGGCAAAAGGAACACCTCTGATTATTTTTGGTACAAGCGATTTTACATCTAAACCATGGCTGAAATTACTCAAAAATCCTCAAGAAAATAATTTTTCGGTAGAAGAAATGAACACTCTATTCTTACCGTTTTTAGAGGAAATCCTAAAAGAACAAAAAAATTCTGAAGAAATTCGCATAAAACGAGAGCAAGAAAGATTAGAAAAAACGATGAAATAAAACTTTTAACTATTCAAAACTAAGGTTTATTTCGGGAGTTGAAATAAAAAACCGCCCTTTTTAAAGGGCGGTTTGTAGCGAAGACGGGAGTATCTTTATATCACAATAAAACACAGTAAATAATTAAAAAACAGATTATTAGCGGTTTATGAAATTTTATAACCAATCAAAAACCAATAGATATGTTTAGATAATCCCTGTTTTAGTCCCTGGTTTTTTAAGTAGGGACTAATTTTGATTATTTGTAAAGTCAAAAATCAAATGCTTAAGAATTCCAATTTTGGAATGATTGGATTCATAATAGGATTTTATAAGATTGTGAGATTCAAGGTTTAGCACTTCAGAGTTTCTTTTATCTTTTATTAAAAGAGAGTTAATCCCGTTTTTAGTTTCGTCAGCATTACCTTCAAGTAAATACCCTAACATACAACCCATTGGATATTTTTCAGAAAGATACCTTTGCATTCCTTCCTTGATATAAGATCTTTTCAGTTTGGAGTCTTTTTCTTTTAGTCTTTTAGCTTCCATGTAGTAATGAAACCTTTGCTCTTTCCATATTTTAAAGTAAACGAAATCAATTCTCGGTAATTTATCTGCAAAACCTTTTGTCTGATTTTCTGCATTAGAAAACAGCTTATTTTCAGTTTTACAAGTAATGCCTTTATCTATAGAAAATTGACTTTCATTGACATAATAACATAATAATTCTGAAAAATCATTTTCAAGCCAATCGGTTTGATATTTCTTTTCTACAATGGCTAAATTGTATGCATTAACAACTAATTCTATACAATCATCCTCAAAAGCCCTTCTGTAAATCTCACTAAGCTTCATCGTGTACTCCGTTTAAAATTTCAAGAATTAATTCGGAGGCATCTTCAAAAGCCATTGATTGAGACCAAAATCTACGTTGATTAGGACGAATGATATAAATGTCATCCCCTCTTTTGTAATTGAGTTTTTTTCTGAAATATATGTTTTTCGCTTTCTGTTCCCACAAATATTGGTCAAGTCTCATTAATTCATCACCAATGTTTTCATTAGAGATAGAAATTTCTTTTTTAGTTTTCTCGTGGGATATTTTTATCATCATCAAAGGCGATGATTTTAAACCTTTTAGATTGTAAACAGTTGCATTTGCAAATACATTTTGTCCTTCAAGAAATTCATTGAGTTCTGAAGATATTATTTGAGCGTATTCTTCAGGTTGTTTTTCGGTCGCAGGTAAAATTGCTTTTGACTTTTCCTGATTATGAAATAAATCTAAGTTATACAATATTGCATCTGATACTAATACTTTTTCATATTCTTCAAAGTTGAAACCATTAAGAATTGTAGAATCAATATTTTCATTAATGAAATTTTTCAAATCCTGTTCTTCAAAATCATTATTTAAAAAAGATTTTGATTTCATTTTGATTAAAAGTTCTTTTGTAGCCTCTATAATCTTCAATCCTTGTTCATCATTTAACGAAAAAGGAATTGACAAATATTCATTCTTCATTATTTGCTCGCGTTCAATTCCATACGATGAAATTGTCATAAACAAATAATAAGTGCTAAATTTTGAATTGAAAAAACTCAATAACTTATAAAGCTCATCAATTTTACTTTCATTTGTGTAAAAGCCATAAACACCATCTCTAAACGAACATTGATTTTCAATAAATGAAGCACAAACACTATTGTTTTCAAGACCTTTCTTTAAAATAATGTGAGGATTAATATATGCGTCAATATCTCCCAATCTTCTAAAAGCAGTTAATTGTTCAATTTCTGTAATGTTATTTACGTTGTAAAATTCTTTATAAAAATTAATAGCTTTAGATGTTTTTATTGCATTTCTTACAGAATTTAGTTTTTCGTTTGGTGTAAAATATTTATTTACACACTCCGCATCCAAATAATCCAACGATGTAAGTGTTTCGGAATATTTAGGAGTGTCCTTTTTTTGTGTAAGCAATTGAAATCCAACTCCAGATTTAATATTATTGTCAACAATAAAATTCTCGACTGTTTGAAACTTTGAGTTATTCAATTTTTTTATTAAATTCCAATCATTCATTCCTCCCCACATTGCCACTTTCCAGATTTTGGTATCTGGCTTTTGGCATTCTTCTCTTGGAATATATTTAATATCAGTCGAATCTATTGACAATCCTTCAATAACATTAGACCTTACCCAAGTTTTTGGAGCATAGTAAACAATAGTATCATTTCGATTATCAGGCTGATGATTTTTGTAAAATACAATACTTATTGGACCTGTTGCATCTCCGAACAATTGTCCGCCGAAATTCTTTTTAGCTTTACGTAAGATTGAAAAGTTAAAAACTTTTTCTACATAGCATTGATTAAAAAGCCATTCTCTGAAATTCTTGTAAGTTCCTCTTGTATTGGTTAAGACCTTTGTGTTAAATATTAATGCAATTTCACCATGAGGAGCAAAGAAAGTTGCCTTATGTAAAAATGGCAATACCTTTTCTTTTGCAAAATTTTCTTTATTACAATAATTTCTAATCGTATCTAATAAGTTCTTATCGCCAAAAGGAGGATTTCCTACAACAAGCCGAAAGTTCTGCAATTCATCTATTGATGACAAGTCAGAAATAGTATCCCGACAAAAAAGGTTTCGACCTTTCTTCTGCTCATTCTTTTCCTTTGGGTCGTTTACTAAATAAGGTAAACGATAATTTTTATTTTGCCATAGATTTTTAGGGTCTAATTTATCAACCAAAGCCAAATACAAACTAAACGCAGCAACTTTTATTGCTTGTGGATGAATTTCAATTCCAAAAATATTTTCTTTTAATAGCTTAACTAAAGTGTCAAAGTCCGAAAGGTTATCAATGCTATGAGCATTTTCATAACGTTTAACCAATCGTTTGAAGCTCTCAACCAAGAAAATTCCAGAACCGCAACTTGGATCCAATGTTTTCACATTATATTCTGTTTCTCCATTATTTACTGGAAGTTTTTCATTTAAAATAAACTCAACTAATGATGGTGGTGTATAGTAAGTGCCAGAATTTTCTTTTAATGTAGGATCGGTTTCAGCTAAGAAATTTTCATAAATTTCACTTAGTAACTCAATTTGTATTATTTTGAAATTAAAAAGCCTAAATTGCCTCCAATCATCAAAGAACTGTGCGTTATAGTTTTTTTCGTTCCCACGAATGAAACAAGTTTTAATTATTTGAAGCTGTTCTCTTGAAATATTTTCGCCTTGTTCTAATGTAAATACATTACCATTGAAATGATTTTCAAGTCGTTTGAATAAATCATAAGTAGCTGTTACATCGTCTAAAATATCAAAGTATGATTCAGCATCTTTTTTGATTTGACTATAAAAATCCTTTTCAGCAGCACCTCTGTCTTCAAGATATAAAAGGAACAGTGACCGTAGAATAATTCTATGAATGAAATCTATTTCTAACCCTTGACTCCTTAAATATTCAGCCGTATTAACCAAACTGGTTACTAAATATTTATCAACTCTTTTTTGTAAATTTATTTTATCCCGAACAATTTTCGCGTCTTCTAAAGTCCAGATAATTCCTGTATCGATGGCAATTCTAGAAAATAGCTTATTGAGTTCTTGCAACTGTTGTTTGTCGGAATATTGATAGGAATTAATTTCAATTTCTTGTAACTCATTTTTGTAATCAAAATCATCTTTGGTTACTATAAGTGGTTTTTCAGAGCAATTGTAGATACGGATTTCCGTTTCCGAATATACATACAGAAACAATACTTTTTTGTAGTTCCAAATTTTACGTTGTGTTTCAGCAATGTCTTTTAAATATATTTCATCATTGAAATTTGCAACTTTTTTCAGAAAAACAGCAGGAAAACTATTATTGGTTTCTTCGTCTGTATTGAAATAAATTAAATCAACACCAAAATCTTTTTCTTTTACTTCATTTAGGATAACAGCTTCACTATCCGATAGTTTTTCACTATCGGATTGAATAGACTTTGCTCTACCTAAATCAAGAAATTCAAGAATATCAAGTGTTGCCATATTACTACATACAATTAGTACACAATCTTCAAAGATACTTTAAACTTATTAAAAAAAACTTTTCTTTCAAGGAATTTTTGTTCATTCACTTATTAGGCGAGAAAGATTTTCGTTAAAAAGAATCAAACTTCTCCATAGCTGTTGCTTTTATTTCATCAGCAATATCAATATATGGCTTCATTGCCTTATAATCACTATGTCCTGTCCATTTCATAACCACTTGAGGTGGAATTCCCAAAGACAAAGCATTGCAAACAAAGGTTCTCCTACCTGCATGAGTACTCATAAGTGAATATTTTGGTAAAACTTCTTCAATCCTTTCATTACCTTTAAAATAAGTTTGGGTAACTAGTTCATCTATCTCAGCTAATTCAGCTAGTTCTTTTAAATAATCGTTCATTTTTTGATTACTGATTACAGGCAAAGCTTTATTATGCTCAAATTCTACATCGATATATTTGTTTAGAAGTTTTCGGCTATAACTATTCAATTCTATTATCAAATTATCTGCTGTTTTGAGTGTTGTTATCTCTAAGTAACCGTCCTTTACATCAGATCTTTTCAAATTAAACACATCCGAATATCTCAATCCCGTAAAGCATTGAAATAAAAAAACATCTCTTATTTTTTCAAGATAGCTTTTATCCGTAGGTATTTCATATTCAGTAAATCTCTTTAACTCAGACTTGTTCAAAAAAATGATTTTCTTTTGAACATTTTTAATTTTTGGTTTAAACTTTTCAAACTCTCCACTTTTTGTATAACCTTTCTTCATAGCCCATTTCAAAAACCACTTCAATGCAGCAAGCTCTTTTGAAATTGTTGAATTCTTGTGATTCTTCCCTTCTAAATATCGCTGATAATTTGAAAGATATTGCTCATTAAATTTCTCAAACGAAATATCATGGTCAAATTCTTCCAATACTTTTTTCTGCGTTTTCATTTTTTGAAGAGTCCTGAAATTCCATTGACTGTTAATTGATTCTTCATTAACAAACATATCATATATCACAAAAAAATTCTTTTCAGATTTCAGTTCTTCCTTAGGCGTTCTTCCAATCTCAACATTAAACCATTCCCTAAACTGGTCTTGGTTAGGTATCAAATCATCAATTTCATATTTCTGAAAAGTTTTCTCACAAGCGGATTCAAATAACTGTATCTTTCTATTTATAACACTTGCCGAGACTTTTTTGTTTCCATGAGTTGTATTTGCTTTACAGCGTTGTGTTTCTGTGCTCCATTTTTGTACTTCTACCCTATATCCCAAATTGAAAGCCACAATGTTGCCATCCCACTTAATGCGATATCGCAGTTTTGCAGTAGGGTTGTCTTTTTCCCTATCAAGAAGAAATTGAGCGTGATATTTTATATTCATATTAGAAAAAATTGATTATCTACTTTCAATAGAACCCAATTTAAAGTCCCGTATTGACACTCCTTCTGCTTTAATCAAGTCATCTAAGGAGTATTTTAAAGTTTTTATAAGTTGGTTATCGGCATAAATATTTATTGTTTTGGACAATGTTGAAGAAGTTGTTTGTTCTGAACCGCCTTTATGGGTATAGATTTTTAAAGAGAAATATAAAACAGGCTCGCTGGTTTCAATAAATTCAATGGGCTTTAATGAATTTTCTGATAATCCTGCTTCATTTCTATAATTTGTAAACTCTTGGGAAATCTTCATTAACTCATTGAAAGATTTATAATTAAAGCCTCCCGCTTCATCTTTCCAATTATTCTTTCCCATTGTATTTGTAACAACTGAAATTTCCGTAATACTTTTACTAACAATCTGTTCTAAATTTCCATTATTCACTTTTACAATACGAAGCCACATGTTTTGATTGTATTTCTCAAAGTCCCCCGCATTTACTATCTCAATTTTCAACTTTCTTTGAGTTTTTATCAAATCTGCTTTTTCATCTTCTATTTTCTTATTTTCTTTTTCCTGATATTTTGTAAAAACCTTTTGTGCGATTTCTCCATCTCTACTTTTCCAATTATTAAAAGCATTTTTCTTCTGCTGAGCAATCACGATTCCCCCAAATAAAATAGCACTAATTATTAAAATCCTCTTCATAGTTATTTTTTTAAAATTTCAAGAAGTATAGTAACCTGTCTCATGCTGTCCGATAGTTGCTCTTGACTGGTTTTCAATCTTTCTGTTAGTTCTTTTTGTATTTCTTGATAGCCTTTTTGAAGTTCTATCATATTAGAAAACTCGCTATGCGAAATAGTAACATTTCCACTAATATTTCCATTAATGTTGCTGTTTACATTATTTCCTGAGCCATTATTATTAATGTTTTGGTTGTTTGTTTTTAGCATTTCACCAGATTCCGAAATAAACCACTCCGGATTCAAATCGGGATAAGTGTATAGTATTTTTTCAATAGTATCTGAGTTGAGTCCCGAGTTGTTTTTTATAGCTCTGCCAATTAAACCAACAGACAAACCAGCTTCAACAGTGATTTTATTGGGGTTTAACCCTTTGTAGGTCATGTAATTTTGCAATCTTTCAGTTATAGTCATCTTTAAAATTTTTTTGTTTTTGAGATTAAAATATAGATATATTTCAATATTTATTCTATATTTGCAATACAAATATAGTTAAATATATACAAATAAGTATTTTTTTAGAATAAATTACAATAAAAATTTCAAAATGGAAGATTATAATAGACCAATTTGGCAATTGACCATAGGAGAATTTGTGGAAATTTTAGATGCCAGAAAACAAGAATCATCAGAACCCCCCCCACAAGAAAAGGTATTTAATGAAAAGTATGTTTACGGTCTTTCTGGATTAGCAAGAATATTGGGATGCTCTAAAAATCATGCAGGAAAATTGAAAAGTAAGGGAATTTTTGATGAAGCCATCATTCAAAATGGGAGAAAAATTATCATTGATTCGGAAAAAGCATTAGAACTTTTTAAAGATAACAGCTGATGGAAAACATAACCCCACAAACACCTCTTTGCAATCTGACCGTAAAAGAATTTTTAGAGATATCTAAAAATTTAAATTCTGAAAATATGTATGAATACGGTTTAAAAGGTTTGGCAAAAATTCTGGGCTGTTCCATTTCAAAAGCATCCAAGATTAAATCTTCAGGAATTTTGGATGAAGCCATCATTCAGAAAGGAAACATCATCATTATCGACAAGAAAAAGGCTATAGAACTTTTTGCAAGCAGTTAGAAATGTATTACTTGGAACTTATCGACCGATTTTGGGACTTCAATCAGAAGGTAAGACTTGGCTCTTCGGCAATTTCGCTGTATCTGTACCTTTTGAAATTAGGAAAGGACAACGATAGTTATAAGGTCGTTATTTCCGATGTTGCACTCGGTAATGCATTGGGAATAACTAGAAAAACCGTAAAACCGACCAAAGATAAACTTCGCGAGTTGGGTCTTGTTGAATTTGAGTCCAAAAGTGGATTTCCTTGTAATTACAGAATTCTGTTAAATTACTTATCTGATATTCCCATACTGGAGAAAATAGAGAAGGAAAAAATCGAAAAAGTACCAAGTTTGGAGATTGTTGAAAAACATGAAACTTTAAAGAGAAGCGATTCGTCCAAGGAAGTTGTTCCCAAAATCAGTAAATCTAGTGATAAAGTTTCCATTACTGATACTTCCAAAAGCAGCAAGTCAAAAATTATTCCCGAATTGGAAGAATTTATTCAGTTTGCAACAACTTTAGAGGATTATCAGCCTCTTTTGGACTCTGTAATTGAAGAAAAATATCATTCGTGGTTAGAAAACGACTGGCGGAATAGTTCTGGAAGACCCATTTCCAACTGGAAATCCTCATTAAAAAGTATCCTGCCCTATTTGAAGAATAGTCAAAATGATGATACAGTTTCCGTCGATTCCATTCCAAATATCAAACGACCGAAAACATCATGAAATCAATAAAAAGTCGATTTCATTTCTAACAAATCGTAAAAACTTAAAACAATGAAAATATCTGACTTAAAACCTGGTCAAAAAGTAACCATCAATAAAATATCTTACGAATATCTGGGTATCCAGAAAGTGAGGATCCCCAATATAGGAGAAGCCGAAAAAAGGGTGTTCAAAGCAACTGGTGTTGATTCCTACAAACACTACAATCTCATTGATGGAGACAAAACACTGAAAAGTGAGAAAATAAAACTAGTAAAGAAAACTGTTCGAACCAAATAATTACCATCTGAAATCAGGAAATAAGAAATCAGGAACATTAAGAATAGAAAATGTCTTTATCTGAAAAAGATTTGCGCCATGTCCGAAAGAAGTTTGAGGACAAGGGAGAAAAAGTTCCCGACAAGATTCGGCTGGGAAATCATTTCGTGGACGACTTTATTTTTGATGACCAACAAGCGGCGGACATCCCAATCAATGCGCTTCGAGTCATTTTCAATATCGTTGCAATTATCGGCAATGAACAGTTTCGTCCCGAAGACCGTCCGAAGCAACTTTCCCTATTTGATGAAGAATTTGAAACAGAAAATAACATTTTCGCCTCCATCAAAATCCGGAACAGTAAAATTTCTCCGAGTGGTTCCACAAAGCAGGTTGTGGATGCCTATGAGTTTCTCGCCAAATTTAAGATGGGATGGTACAAATCGCTTAATTCAAAAGGGAAAGAAATCAAAACATTTGGCGGACTTATTTCTACGCCAACCTATGACCAAAGAGGTTTTACCACATTTCTAATTAGCAGTTACTGGCTGAAAAAATTATTGGTTATTCCCGAATATAATTATGTACTCTATCATCTGGTGTATAATATCAGAAACAACAAACACATTATTTTCTCCATCTGGCTTTCAAAAATTCCCGAATCGGGAACAATGCTGAAGCTGGGTAATTTCAATAAAAAGTTTGGGTTAAATTATAAAAATACCAAAGATTTCTGCTTCAAATTTCTAAAGCCCATCAAAATCAATCTCGACAGATACAATAGTTTTTCTTTCCAATACAGGTATGAAAAGGATTCCATATTTATTGTTCCTATCTTAACCAAAGGATTTTCTCATCCATTTGAAGAAGCAAAAAAACTTATAGAATCAAACCAAGAGAATTTTAACCAAAGTCATAAAATTAACCGAAGATTGCTCTATTTCAAAAAACGATATAGATTAGACGAAGCCGAAACAGTCCAGTTTTTCCATCAATACGAAAATATACCGCAGACAAGGGAACTGATTGAAAGAGCCTTCAAGGAATTTATTAGGAACTGCAGAATGAGAAAGATAGCATCGACCGACTTTAAAGGTCAAAAATTTCTTATTGAAATTCAGGCACACATAAAGCATTTGTATAGAAATACAAAAATGGGAGAAATATTCCCTAATGGCTATCCGATGATTGTCTGATTTCGGAATTGCACTCACCACCAATTCGGAATTGCACTCACTAAAGTTAAAGAAATGTTAAAAATGAACAAAATAACAGCATCGAATTCGGAATTGCACTCACCCGAAGATTTAGAAAACACAAAAATTGTGGATAACCTAGCTGTTTTGTGGATAACTACGGTTATCAGAATAAATGGAAAAATCGATTCGGAATTGCACTCACCCCAAAACAGGCTTTATTTCGGAATTGCACTCACCCAGATTTCGGAATTGAACTCACTAGTTTTCGGAATTGAACTCACCGAAAAACACCATTAAATCCTTTGTGGCAAAAGAAGAATGCCGTTTGCTAAAAGTAATATAAAAGTAAATTAAAAGTCTTTTTTATTTAAAAGGGAAATGTGGATAAGTAATTTGCATTAAAAGAAAAAAAATGAATTGCGAAAAAGTCAAGCAAAACGTCGGAATTCGGGCGGTTTTGGAGTCGTTCGGGCTGTTTCCGGTCAAAGAAAATCCGAAAACTGCGTTTTATTTTGCGTTGGACCGGGAGGAAAAAATTCCAAGTCTGGCGGTCGATTTTGTCAAAAACAAGGCGTTCGATTTTGGAAATGGAAAAAGTTACGATGTGATTTCAATTGTCCAACAGATAAAGAAATGTTCCGTTTCAGAAGCATTGAAATGCCTTTCAACATTGGATTTTAGAGTTCAAAATGAAATAAAATATCACGAAACTACTGGTCAAACATGCAATCAGATTTTAGAAATCAAAGAAATCCAGCATCCTGCATTAATTCAGTATCTGAAGTCCCGAAGAGTTTTTGAGCAAAAGCATAGGGTTAAGGAAATTCACTACGAATTGAAAGGAAGAAAATATTTCGGAATTGGATTTCAGAATAAGTCCGGAGGTTTTGAGATTCGCAATCCACAGTCAAAAATATGTTTGGGAAAAAAGGATGTGACGTTGATTGTTAATGATAACAATCTCAAGAACGAGATTCTCATATTTGAGGGCTTTTTCGATTATCTGACCTACCGAAATTTAGACAAATCAGATAATTCAAACTGTGATTACTTGACTTTAAATTCAACCGCAATGTTTTTCAAGGTGGAAGAAAAACTGAAACAATATGAGAAAATTTCACTTTTTCTAGACAATGATAAGAATGGGAAATCGGTTAAATTAAAAATTAAAAGTCAATACAAAAATGTAGAGGATTGCTCTTTAATTTATCATAATTTTAAGGACTTGAACGAGTGGTTTTGTAATATTTGATCAGTTTAAATCATTGGAGAAACCATTTTCCAATGAATTTCCTTTAGTTTTCCATTAACAACCACGTCCATTGATTAAGTTTCCCAACTGCGGTTGGGCTTTTACGTTTGCAAATGTAGGACGGCACCACCCACACAAAAAAATCTTTTTGGGTTTCTAAAAAAATTCTTTCCACAAGCTCCAACAATTTTTCCAGACACTCCTAAATCCTTCGGACAAAAAGATTTCAAGCCCGATTCGGAATTTTCTGCCTTTATCCAGCGGAACCGAATCGGGTTTTGTATGGATGGTGCCGTCCTATGTTCATGGGCAAAGAAAAAGCCGGAACCTCAGTTGTACGAATCAAATCAACCATAGACGTTCTTTGAAATCAACGGAAAAACAATAAAAATCCAGCAAAAAATACTGTTTTCTAACTTAATATAAAAAAAGAAAAATGCCGAGTGTCCTCGATACCAAATCAATTCACTCCCAACATTTGACCTTTGACAAAACAAAAATTAACAAAATATTAACATTTTAAAATTTAAGATTATGAACACAATCGTAGGTAGAATTACCAAAAATGCAGAAATCAACACCTTGAAAAACGATAAACAGGTCGTAAACTTTTCGGTAGCACCCAATGACTAAATTACTAAAAAAAGTGGAATTGAAAAGCATATGCGGCTAAATATTTAGGCTTTTCAATTCAAGACTTCATCCCGCATTTTGCAAATACTATGTTGTACGCAGTTTTATTTTTCTATTTTCACATCAATATTCAATGAGGGTTGAGCAATTGTTCTCTTTTCCCATCTGTCATAATAGCTCCTATAATAAACGGTTTTGAATAATGCTCCACTCAAATAAATCCATCCATCAAAATTATTTATTACTTGCATTGATACAAAGAAATTTTGTTTAGAAATCCATACATTTCTTTTAGATATATCAAAGGTAAATGTCCCTGCTTTTATGTCGGCTTCTGTTAATTGTACTGTTAGATTTTCACTTAACAAAGAATTGTCAGGAAGTCCATTTTTTTCTGAATATACATTGAAACTTATCAAAAGAGGTTTATCAGTTTTCAAATTTACAATATTAATATTGATCTTTTGAATTTTTAATTTTTTGTTATTATTAAAATAAACACCAAATTCTTTAGATTTATCTTCTTTGGTTCTTGCAGGATTAAAACCAAATTGTACTTTTTTGGTTTTTGCATTAGTTCCCCAGTTTTTTTCGGAATATCTTTTTGGATTTAATTTAACTTCTTGAATATCTACTACTTTTTCGTTAAGAGAAATTATGTGATTTCCACTTATAAAATTTTGAACTGATTGAGAAAAATTTTCAAATCCTCCAACTTGCACTGTAATATTTTTATTCTGATCAACATTTGTCAAGTCAATTGAATAATTACCTTTTTCGTCAGCAATTGCTCCAAAATTTTCATTTTCAATTCCTATTCTAGCAAAAGGAATTGCGCTATTGTTTTCTTTCGAAATAATCTTACCATTTATTGTTTGGGCATTTAAAATACCACAAAAAATTATTGCTAAAAATTTAAATAGTTTACTCATTTAGTTAGTTTGTATAAACCCGTTTGTTGTAAAATTGCGTACAACGGAAAAGGGCTTTGCGAGGTGCGGGCTACTGCAACCGAGATTTCAAGAGGAGAACCGAACCCTAGCAAAAACTTTTTCCATTTTTTAAAATTACGAAAGAACTAAAAAATGGAAAAGTTTTTTGCGGGTACTTTTTAGAATATTTCTGAGATTTCCTTCAACCCCGCATCTTGCAAAACCCATCTTTACTTTACACCCATAAATTAATACCTTTAAAATTAACAAGACAGAGGTGAACTAGAAATACCTTTAGAGATTAAAAGTCTCATCTAACATATCAGTCCTCTGCCTTGTTTTAAAAGGTTGAAAAAGCTTTAGATAGAATACCAGATTACCCAGATCTAATAAAGATTTTAAAGCAATTCAACATCAATTT
>JAGOJI010000127.1 GCA_017995195.1 Cloacibacterium sp. | reverse complement strand
AAAATATATCTATAGAAATAAGTGAAATTTATGTTTCTGATACTATTAAATAATGGGATATTTAAGTAAAAATATTCTAGATATTGATTCTGTTAAGGAAGAAAGCTTATGGGTAAGGATTCATTCTACTAAAATCCAATTCATATAATCAAATCTTTGTAAAATTTTTCTGTCTGATATTATGATATATACAATTTTTTGTTTCTATTTGAACTAACTAATATTTGTGTGGGACAAAAAATATATATATCTTTGCAACAGTAAAAACAAACGCTCTTAATCTTGTTTTAAAAAAGTGACCTATTCAGTGACCTAAAAAACAAGGGAACGACATAAAGCCTACGGACAGGAAGTTTATTTGAAATTATACGAGTCCCGTCCGGATCGCAAAAGTTTACAATTTACTTTTCAAAAAATTGATCCGGTAGTTCAGCTGGTTAGAATGCCGCCCTGTCACGGCGGAGGTCGCGGGTTCGAGTCCCGTCCGGATCGCAAAAACTCAAACCCTTTAAATCTTAAGATTTAAAGGGTTTCTTGTTTTTTTTTCGGAATAACTACTTAGGTAGACTGTATAAATTATTTGATAAAATAAATAAGCCCTAATTGCACATTATTCATTTTAAAATGATCAACCACGCTTCCTTCAATTTTTTTGAAAGGAGTTATTATCCCCAGACTATATCTGGCGTTGATGCTCAACTCGTCAGTAATATGAAACCCCGAGCCTATCGCCCATGCAAAATAAGATGAAGACATATATTTTTTCCAGTCGAAAGACCAATTTTCTCCTTTTTCTTCTTTATGTATAGCAGTAAGGTTAATATTTACCTCTGGTCCGGTTTCTACATAGAGTTTTGGTATAATTTTGTATTGTACTACAATGGGAATCGTGATATTTTGTATTTTAACAATACCATTGAATTTATAGTTATTCTCATAAAATTCGGTTTTGGTGCCTATGTTGCTGTACAGTACTTCTGCCTGAGCTGAAAATTGATTTCCAAAATCATATTTTCCCACCAAACCACCATGAAATCCGAATCTGTACCTATATGTATAATAGATGTCTTTACCCGCAATATTGGAATAGTTTCCTCCCGCCTTTATTCCGAAATGAAAATTATTAGTTTTTTTAGTTATTACTTTCTTTTTTTGTGCAAATCCAATAATAGATTGCAAAATCATTAAGGTTAAGATTATTTTTCGCATAATTTTGTTTGTTAAAAGAGCCTGTCTAAAGAATGAAAAACCAGTGTTTATTTTGATTAATATAATTTATACTTTTCAGACAGACTCATTGTTATGAAATTTAATTAATAGAAGCTGTTGTTTTTAGTTATTTTCGGAAAGAAAAAATAATTGCCCCCTGAGTAGTCTGTAAATTGAGCTGTAGGGTTTGGTTGTTATCCAGCAATTTTATTGGAGCAAGACTTTCCTGTCCGTTTTCGGTAAAATAATATCCATCATTTTTCTTTACCCAAGTATAAGTGTACTGCTCATTTTGGCAATTTCCTGTTTGTTGATTAGGAAATACTAATTTAAAAACCGCAGAATTTGCAGTAACATTCATGGTAGTATCTTTCCAGCAGGCTATATTGGTTACCTCTGTAGATTGCCCGTTTACCGTGATTATTCTCAGTTTCCAGTTTCCTACAAAAGGATCTGTAATTATTTCACCTTCACTTCCGGCTCCGTCTCGTTTACAAGAGAATAGGAGTAATGTGATTGCCAGTAAAGGCACCATTTTTCTGATTATTTTAAAAATTTTCATAATTCTATTTTTTGTGGTAATGTTGTTTTCTTGTTTCAAATGTATTTCGTTTTCAGTAGTTTATCAATCCCCCGAAATACGGAAATTTACCTCCCCTTTTTTGGGGAATTTTTGGAAATGTCATTTTTCAATTCAGTTTTATTGCCTTTTGTTTCTTACTTTTACTAGCAAAACGATTAAAAATTGATGATGAGAAATTTTTATCTTATTGGGATTTTTTTGTTGTATTGTGGTGCTTTTGCTCAGAATACGGTATCTAAAAACATTCCCGATAGTTTGGAAGAAAAGTTTTTGGGAGCAACATCAGATCATGAAAGGGCACTCCTGAAAATGAAACTTTCCGATTACTGGTCTTACAGAGACACCGTAAAGGCTTTCTCTCAGCTCCGCGAGTCTCAGAAATTCATAAAAGAAGACGATTTTCTTAAAGGAATATACTATTTCTACAAAGCAGGAATATACTATGATACCAATATTGACAAGGCACAAAATCTATACAAAAGAGCAGAGAACCGACTTTCCAAAATTAATTCTGCATCATCTTACGAGTATCGGGCAAAATTGTGGCACAACTATGCATCGCTGGATCAAATCAAGGGAAACAACAAAAGTTTTCTAAACATTACCTTAGAAAAATGCATTCCTTTCGCCGAGAAATCCGGAAAAAAAGATCTACTTTCGGGGTATTTAGTAGATGTGGGACTTGTTTTCCATAACAGCAAAAATTTTGAAAAAGCAGCGGAATATTATACACGGGCAATTAAAACTTTAGAAAACACAAAAAACAACGAAGAAACCGAATCTTGGGTAAAAATTAACCTTGCCAATTTACAAATTGATACAAATAAATATAGCGATGCCCTGAAGACCCTCAATTCGGTAGAAAAAGTCCTGAAAAAAATTCCGGAATCACAATACAACAGTTTTTTCTACCGGATAAAAGCAAGATACTACAACCAAGTTAAACAGCCCACTTTGGCTTTGCAGACTATAGAAAAAGGAATTGCTTTTTCTAAATCTCTCAATCTGGATTATGATTATCTATCCCTAAACTACGAAAAATTCAGATTACTAAAGGCTCAGAAAAAGAACTCAGAGGCAAAAGCTGTTTTGGAACAAATTTTAAAAGACAAAAAATTTTATTCCAATAAGAAAAACCGCCTCGTCTTCCTCAGCGAAATGGCGGAACTGGAAAAAGAAAATGGTAATTTTGAAAGTGCTCTTCGGTACACCGAACAATATTTGGGGCTTAACGATAGTGTTCATGCGGATAATGAGAAAATGCAGATGATGAATATAGAATCCCAATTCAAAACAAAAGAACAAGAAAAAGCATTGGTACACCTTGAAACCAAAAATCATCAACAAAAAATTATTTTATGGATTAGTTTGGCTCTGGTTCTTGCTTTGGTTTCGTTTTTTCTGTATGCGATTCGGCAAAGAAAAAAGAATAATGAACAGCGACTTATTACACTTGAACAAAACAGAATCAATGAAGTGAAAAAAGCTCTCGCAGAGGGCGAAAACCATGAGCGGGAACGGATTGCTAAAGACCTCCACGACGGAATCGGGGGAAGAATTACAGGGATTAAAATAAACTTGGAGCACTTGGCACAAACCA
Organism: Cloacibacterium sp.; assembly: GCA_017995195.1. Classification (GTDB taxonomy): domain Bacteria; phylum Bacteroidota; class Bacteroidia; order Flavobacteriales; family Weeksellaceae; genus JAGOJI01. The sequence continues at coordinate 1,314 of JAGOJI010000127.1, read as the reverse complement.
CAGGAATTCCGGAACTTTATACCACCGTAAATCAGTTAGAGATTTGCCTTTCGGAAATTAGGAATACCGCCCGAAACCTCACCCCCGAAACCTTACATAAATTCGGGCTGGAAGAAGCTCTGAAAGATTTCTGCCAGAGCCTCAATACAGGTAATATCAGGATAAGTTGTTACATCAAAAATCTAAATTCTTGCACAGATATAGAAAAACAGGTGCATATTTTCAGGATTGTGCAAGAAGCGGTAACCAATGTGCTAAAACATGCCTCGGCAAATAAAATTTTGGTACAATGTACCTTGGAAAACCAGTTGCTTCTGATTGATGTAGAAGACGATGGCAAGGGATTTACCCCCGATGATAAGAGCAAAAACCTCGGGCTGAGGAATATTCAAAAACGAGTAGATGCTCTTGGCGGAAAACTGAAAATAGAATCTTCCGAAGGAAATGGAACCGTACTTAGTGTAGAAGCCAACGTATAGAAGAAAAATGTATAGAAAATGCAAGTCATCAAAATCATTATTTGCGACGATCATCCTTTGATTACAGAAGGGTTGCAGAGCTTTATTAATTTCAAAAAGAATATGCAAATTGTGGCTACCGCAGATTCCGGTGCGACATTGCGTAAAGTACTGGAAAAAACAAAGGCCGATATTCTTTTGATGGACATTAGTTTACCTGACATCAATGGGATTGATATGTGTGCTGAAGTAAAACGTAAATTTCCCGAAATTAAGGTAATTGCTCTCAGTAATCACAACGAGCGAAGTTTCATCATCCGAATGCTCAAAAATAATGCTTCCGGTTATTTAGTGAAAAGTTCTTCTATTACCGAAATTGAAAATGCTGTACAGGAAGTGTACAACGGAGGTATCTATTTCGGTACCGAGGCAAAAAAAATATTGGCTTCTCTTGCCAATGATGCTACTGAAGAAGTTCCTCCAATCACCAAAAGGGAAATGGAAGTACTGCAACTTATTGCTACGGGACAAACTTCGGCACAAATTGCAGAGCAACTTTTCATTTCCCCTCAAACCGTAGATAGTCATCGTAAAAGCCTTATGTCTAAATTCTCCGTAAACAAATCTGTAAATCTTATACAAAAAGCAAAAGAACTGGGTATTTTGTGATGTTTTTTTCTGTATTTCTCTTTGAAAATTAGGTAAAGTCCATAGATTTTATTTTGAAATAAGACAATGTGGTAAAAAATGGTGCTAAAAATATTTTGAATCACTAATTACAGCAAATAAAATTAACAATCATATTGAAAGAGGTTTCATTATCCCTTTTTTGAAATTTACAAAAAGTAGCCAACTG
>JAGOJI010000006.1 GCA_017995195.1 Cloacibacterium sp. | reverse complement strand
TAGAAGCTACTTGTTCGTCGCCTTTGTTCACAACGGCTAATATTTTGCCTTTTCTCGCCATAATTTCCTGAACATTGCTTACAATTTTATCGTAATGTCCTTTTTTAGGGGCAATAATTACGATAGGCATATTCTCATCTATCAATGCAATAGGACCGTGTTTCATTTCTGCGGCAGGATAACCTTCGGCATGGATATACGAAATTTCTTTTAATTTCAACGCTCCTTCCAATGCTGCCGGGAAGTTGTAACCTCTACCCAAATATAAGAAATTCGTGGTATCTACAAAATCTTTGGCAATTTCTTTTACATAATCGTGTGTAGATTGTAGTACCTCTTCTACTTTTTTAGGAATAGCATCTAACTCGGCTGCCAATTTCATAAAATCAAGATTGCTGAGATTACCATTGTGTTTTCCTAATTTCAAAGCAATTAAAGAAAGGATAGTAAGTTGTGCTGTAAAGGCTTTAGTAGAAGCAACTCCAATTTCGGGACCGGCGTGTGTATACGCTCCTGCATCGGAGAAGCGAGCAATAGAAGAATCTACCACATTGCAAATACCAAAAATAAATGCTCCTCTTTCTCTGGCTAATTTAATAGCAGCCATTGTATCTGCTGTTTCTCCCGACTGAGAAATGGCGATAACAATATCTTTATTGGTAATAATCGGGTTTCGGTATCTAAACTCAGAAGCATATTCTACTTCTACAGGAATTCTGGCATATTCTTCGATAAGATATTCGCCAATTAATCCCGCGTGCCATGAAGTTCCACAGGCAATAATGATAATTCTTTCTGCCTTATTGAATCGCTCTAAATTATCCCAAATTCCGGCCATTTTAATAATGCCTTCTTCTACCAACAAGCGTCCTCTCATGGTATCATGAATGGATTTGGGTTGTTCGAAGATTTCCTTCAGCATAAAATGCTCATATCCTCCTTTTTCTATCTGTTCGAGACTCAACTTAAGTTCCTGAATTTCGGGTACAATAACTGAGTTATCTACTATAGCTCGGATATCAATTCCTTTTTCTAAGGAAATACTTGCCATGTGACCATCTTCCAAATAGATGGCTTCTTTGGTAAATTCAACGAAAGGAGACGCATCTGAAGCTATAAAATATTCTTTATCTCCTACCCCAATAGCCAATGGCGAACCCAAACGCCCTACCACCAATAAACCCGGATAATCCTTGTGCATTACCGTAATGGCATAGGCTCCGTACACTTCATTCAAGGCGTAGCGTACCGCTGTAGGAAAGTCAATTTTCTGACTATCCATTATATATTGAATCAGGTTAACCAATACTTCAGTATCTGTTTCCGAAGCAAAGGAAAAGCCCTTTTCTAACAACATGGTTTTAATGGTATCATAGTTTTCGATAATACCGTTGTGGATAATGGCTATTTTGCCATCGTTAGACACATGTGGGTGAGAGTTTCTATCGCTTGGAACGCCGTGTGTTGCCCAACGCGTATGTCCCATACCTACGCTTGCTGTGCCTTTGAACTGTTCTGAAATCTCTACCAAATCCGAAACTTTTCCTTTGGTTTTCTTGACTTCAAAGTCTTTATTCTTATTTTCTAAAATAATACCTGCACTATCGTAGCCACGGTATTCTAATCTTTTTAATCCGTTTATTACAATATCATAGGCATCTTGAAAGCCTGTATATCCTACAATTCCACACATAATTGTCTTATTTTTTTACGTAAGTGATTCTTAGTTGAGCTCTATTGGCATTGGCCGCATCTGTAGTACCTACCAACACCACTCTGTTGGGCGTGTAAGCCCTATTGTTGTAATTTTGACCAATAAGATTTCCGGTGGTAGTAGTTAAATAATCTCCCACATTGATGATGATATCTTTATTAGAAGCCTCTTTTTCAACAATATCTTTCAAAGTACTTGTAATATTGATTTCGTAGTAGGCAGGATTTTTTGCTAAATCAACTGCATTTACCAATTTATAAGTACTCAAATAGAGGAAATCTGTCATGTCTTTAATGAATCCTGTTTCTCCGTCTTTAATCACTAAAAAATTGGAAGGCTTTGCAAAACTGTTATTCCATACCGAAGTATCGCTATACAGTCGTATTTTTGCAGATAAAATAGCCGCTTTGTTTTGGTTGTACAAATTTTTGATGGTTTGCACCGTAGTTGCAGGAATATTGATTCTTGCTCCGGGACCTCCCATTCCCTGAACGTAGAGCTTAGGATCACCTGTAGATGGGTTAATAGAAGCCATTGCCGTACTGAAAGCCACAGGTCGTTGACCATAAGAAATCTGACTTAGGCGTACATTGGCAGCAGAAGTATCGAACGAATAGGTAGCTTGTGTTCTGGTAGAGCTGGCATTATCGTACTTATAATACATAACGAGCGTAACATCGTTAGGGTTAAAGGTAAACAAATACCCGTCGTTTTCGTCTACAGAAATTCTCAATCCTTTGAAATATCGGGTAAATGAAGCGGCGTCTGCCAACTCAAAAGATCCTTTTTTAGCGATGATTTTATTTTGGAAAAAATCTTTATCCAAAGGTATTCTTATAGCAGCATCTCTCGACAATAATTCGGTTCCATCAGATTTTTTGGTAATTTTAACAGAGCGAATATCTCCATCAAAAGTTTTTTGTCCTAATAGAGTTCCTTCCGAAACGGTTTGGTTGGAATACAATTTTTTATCGGTTCCATAAAGATAATCGGTTACTTCTGCTACTTTAATATTAAAGGTCGTTTTAGTATTGATTTTTGTTTTTCCGTATTTTTTTACTTTATACGTTGTTAAAACCTTTTTGGCTTCTACATCGTTGTAGGTAAAACTTTCGTTGGTAGCAGTTGAGACAGAATCGGTCTCGGTATAATATTCGGGTTTTATTTGTAGAACAACCGAGTCTACCACCGGATTGGTACCGCCAAAATCGGGACTATAAGAGGAAAGCCTCAACTGGGTAACATACGCCGACTTCTGCATCCCGAAATTGCTCTCGGAAAACGCTCCTAAAGTTGCTTTTCCCAATACACCTACATCTGCTCTTATACTGTCGTTGTTATTTACATTATAGGCAATTACATCATATTGTGTTTCTGTGCCTTGTGCAGCGGTATTTTCAAAAAACTGAAGCCCTAAGTTGTCTGCTTCCGATTCGCAATTGGCAAATAAAATTCCGCCTAATACCGCCAATGAAACTGCTTTGAAAATATTTTGAACCTGTTTTATCATTATTTTTATCAATCTTTAATTATAAACTTCTGCAATAGAGTCGGCATTCATATATTCTTTCTTATCTGCCTTTGCTTTATCATAACTTTTACCCAAATCGCCTTCTAAAAACTCATCACCTTTTATGATAACATCTACCAAATCCATACTTTCGATAACGAAACTTTGGAAACTCGGTTTTTTGAGTGCTTTGAGATCCTTAATATCATCAAACTCCAATTTTTGCTGAATATTGTTGGTGAGTGGTAAATCTGTCTCATTGTAAGCAGATAATACCAATTTTGTATCATTAAAATACGAATCCGTCTTATAGTAATTTTTGAGGTAAATAGGAATAAAAGAAGACATCCAACCATTGAAGTGGATTACATCTGGAACCCAATTAAGTTTTTTGATGGTTTCTATAACGCCTCTTGCAAAGAATATTGCACGCTCATCATTATCTTCGAAAGGATTACCTTCTTCATCAACATAATATTGTTTTCTTTTGAAGTATTCCTCGTTGTCTATAAAATACACCTGAAGCCTTTCTCCGGGCAAAGATGCCACTTTGATGATTAAGGGCTGATCCATATCATTGATGATAATGTTCATTCCGGACAAGCGAATCACTTCGTGTAACTGGAATTTACGTTCGCTAATCAATCCAAACCTTGGCATAAAGACTCTTACATCATTGCCTTCTTGGTGCATTTTGAGTGCCATTTTGTTTACCATCATCGCCATATTGTTTTCTTCCTGATACGGAAACATCTCTGTGGTAACGTATAAAATTTTTTGATTCGGCATATTGTTTATTTCTTCTTTGTATATAAAGACGGTTAATTATGCAAAAATACAAAATTTTAACTGAATAAGGTCTTAATTAACATATTTTATCATTCCCCTAAAATATCGATTTTTTTACTAAAGCTAACACCGAGTTCTTGTTTATCCGGCATACCCCGAAATACCATTAAGCAACATAAAAATAACGCCTACAAAAACCCAAAACCTCAGTACATGAGCAAGCCAAAACCACAATGGCAGCCTGAAACTCAGCAACGGAAATACCGCTAAAGCAAAAAGAACAATAGAGGACATGAAATAATAGGCATAAAATTTCATATCCATTGATTCCACAATCAAGCCGGAAATAATCATATTGACAATCAAAATAGTCATTAATAAATAAATGGTTATTTTTTCACCAAAAACAATGGGAATCGTCTTGTACCCAAAAACCGAATCTGCTTTTCGGGTCAGCAAATCTTTAATCATGTCTATTGTAAGCAATAAAAAGAACAGAAAGATCGCCATCCAAAACAGCTTCAAGGAAAAATGCTGATAATAAACCAACATACCAAAAAACGGATATAGTGAGAGCAGGACATAGGTAAGATTATTAACCACCAACACTTTACTCAATTTATGACTATAAAACCAAATCACAAACTGGTAGATAATGAAGAACACCAAAATCCTAAAAGACAAGAATGCCGCTATCCCTAAAGATAAAAAATTGAGAATCAAATAGAAATAAAGAAAATATTTCTGCTTAAGAAAACGTTGCAAATTACTCCTGAAGGGCATAATCATTTTATCTTTCTCTTTATCATAAAACTGATTAATGAGTCCGCCCGCTGCAATACTCAAAATAGAGCAAAAAATAATTCCGTGGATTTTGATATCAAAAACGATTTTCCGTAAATCCGCTTCCTGACTAATTAGGAAAAATGTAGAAACATAAAGAGTAAACGCAAGAAAAATCAAAACAAAAATCCTGGCTCCAAGGAGCAAACTCAAGAGCTGAGACAGTCGATAAATAGGTGTATGTTCTGTATTTTTCAGATGGTTCATTGCCTGCAGTATGAATTTTTACAAGCATCGTGTTTTTCAGCTTTACCTAAAAGGCAATAACACCGATACCTTACTAAAACCTGTAGATAACCTCCTTATGGAAGCCTTCCAGCATTTTTTCGGCCTTGGCATAATCTTTAGTAAACCCAAGAATATAGCCGCCGCCGCCACTACCACACAATTTAAGATAGTACGCATTGGTATCTAAACCTTTTTTCCAAACATTAAAAATACTATCGGGAATCATCGGGCGAAAATGCTCATACGCCCATTTGGAAAGGTTTTTCAAATTTTTGAAAAACGGCGTCATTTCTTTGTTCAGGAAAGTTTCTATACAGGCATTGTTATAGCGGATAAACTCTTCTTTAAGCGTCTTGCGAAAGCCCTCATTTTTCAATTTTTCGAAAAATATTTGCACCATAGGACCCGTTTCGCCTGTTACACCGGAATCAATAAGGAAAATAGCTCCTTTGCCTCGCTGTTCTTTGGGGATAGAAACTTTATCCACATTTTCTTTATTTTCAATGAGAATCGGGAGATTCATATAACAGATAAGTGGGTCGATACCGGAACTTTTGCCATGAAAAAAACTTTCTAAAACACCAAATAGTTTTTTGAGTTCTTTCAACTCGTCTTTAGAAATTTGTTCGGGTGACCATTTTTTTACAGAATATCTATCAAAAACAGCGGCTACCAAAGCTCCTGAACTTCCTACACCATAACCTTGCGGAATATTGGAGTCAAAAAATAAGCCTTTTCGAATATCGCTATTCAAAGCATCAAGGTTGAGTTCGAAACCTTGGGGAAGCTCCAATTGTTCTAAATATATGGCATATTTTGCCAAGGCCTCATTTGATTTTTTTTCAAAATCCGAGGTAAGTTCCGAAAACTTAAAACAGCCTTTATAGAAGCTATACGGTAATGTAAGACCTTGTGAGTCCTCAATAATTCCGTATTCTCCGAAAAGCAAAATTTTAGCGTAAAATAAAGGATTTGCCATATATTTGTTTTCCACCTGCAAAGATACTAAATTTAATCTTTTCTTGTTTAACAAATTTTAAGCCAAAATATTGTCACAATGGCAGTAAGCATTGAAGGGTGAAAAGGTTAGAAAGTTATGAAGTTGATTTTTTTTATTACATTTTATTTAATGGTGGCTATGCAAGAGAGACAAACCCTAATTTAGGGTGTATTTGATAAAATAATTCTTTTGTGGAAGCCAAATAAAAAAGGTTAGGAAACCCTAACCTTTTTGTATAATAAGAGCTGTTTTATTTTAGAATATTTCTCTTCCTGAAAAATGGAATCCGGCTTCAATAAGTGCATTTTCATCGGAATCTGAACCATGAACCGCATTTTCTCCAATAGATCGAGCAAACATTTTTCTAATAGTTCCTTCCGCTGCTTCCGCAGGATTGGTAGAACCTATTAAAGTTCTGAAATTTTCTACTGCATTTTCTTTTTCTAAAACCGCAGCTACAATAGGACCTGATGACATAAATTCTACCAATTCCATATAAAATGGTCTTGCAGCATGAACTTCATAGAATTTTTTAGCATCATCAACTGTTAATTGAGTCAATTTCATTGCTTTAATTTTGAAACCTGCTTCTGCAATTTTTCCTAAAATAGCACCAATATGCCCATCAGCAACTGCATCGGGCTTAATCATGGTAAATGTAATTTTTCCTGACATTATTTTAAATTTAATAGTGCAAAATTACAATTTATTTTTTAAATTTGCTCTTGAAAACTTTTTCAATCGAGATATATTTTTGGCACGCATTTTGCAATGCTTAGAAATAGATTCTCATGTTTAATTTGAGTTTTCATGGTTATTAGTTTTTGCCTCCGGTAGTGATATCGGGGGTTTTTTATTTCTAAATCTTTAGTAATACTCCAAAAAGAACCGAGAGCAAAAAAAACGATTTCTTGCTCTCGACACAGTTATTTAAAAGAAATGATTATTTTTTACGAATCAGCCACAATCCTATAAAAGTCAGTAGCCCATTGATGATTAATAGTTCTAAACCGATTTTGAAATCTCCGAAAATATTCGACTGGTATTTGTCGATTAAATAACTGATGACAGGTGCGGCAATACATACATAAGGCACTAAATTATCTTTTACTTTATGCTTCGATAAAATACCAAAGGCAAACAGGCCTAAAAGAGGTCCATAGGTAAAACCTGCCAATTTTAGGATAACTCCTATCATAGAGTTATCATTAATCCATTTAAAAATCAGTACCATCACCAAAAAGGCTAAAGCCACCAAAAGATGTACTTTTTTTCTGAATTTTTCCTTTTTTTGATCATCCCAATTTTTTTCTTTAATCCCATAAATATCGATACATAAGGACGAGGTAAGTGCCGTCATAGCCCCATCTGCACTTGGGAACAAAGCAGAAATTAACCCGATAATGAAAATGATAGAAATGGCAGGAGGCATATATTCCAAAGCCGCTTTAGGAAAGAGTTGATCCCCTGTAGCATCTATATTTTGTTTCTCGGCAAAAAGATGAAGCATACCTCCCATATAAAGAAATAAAGAAATCACAACAAGCATAATGATACTTAGAACCAAAATATTTTTCTGACTATCCCAAAGTTTGGTTACCGAAATACTCTTTTGCATCATTTCTTGGTCTACCCCCGTCATAGTAATTGTAATAAAAGCACCTGCCAAAATCTGTTTGAGAAAGAAATTCTTTTCATTCACATCGGTACCGAATATTTGGGTAAATCCCTTCTCATTCATTGCCGAAAAACTTTCCGCAACATTCATATCCAAAGAATACAGGACATAACCTATACAGATAATGAGTCCCAAAAGCATTCCTGTGGTTTGCAACGTGTCTGTCCAAACAATGGTTTTCACTCCACCTTCGTAGGTATAGAGGATAATCATAAATAGAATAACCAAAGTAGTTGCCCAAAAAGGAACACCAAAAGCATTCAGAATATTAAGTTGTAAAATATTAACCACCAAATACAAACGTGCAGTAGAACCTACCAATCTGGAAACAATAAAAATAGTTGCTCCCGATTTATACGACCATCTGCCCATTCTTTCCTGAAGATAGGTATAAATGGAAGTAAGTTTCAACCTATAGTAAAGTGGTAACAATACGAAAGCAATTACCATATACCCGATAACATAGCCCAAGGTAATCTGTAAATATCCAAAATTATCCTTCCCTACAGCACCAGGAACACTTACGAAAGTAACTCCTGAAAGCGAAGTACCAATCATCCCAAAAGCCACCAGCATCCAATTACTGGAGCGGTTACCGATGAAAAAACTCTCATTATTGCTTCCACGGCTAGTAGACCACGAAACAAACAGCAAAATTCCGAAATAGACCAATACAATAAGTAAAAGCAGAGTTGGAGAAATCATATATTTAAATTAATTCTCGCAAATGTAATAATTTAATGGAAATATCGGGAGAAATTAAAGAACTCTTAAACCTCCTCCTACACAAAAGAGTTTCTAAAATAAAGATTTTTAGACTTTTAAACTTTATTAAGATGATACACAGGTACTAAAATATGATGAATATCAATACTTCCATTCTCAATGTTTTTAGTAAATTTGGCATCTTATAACTTTTTAATATATAAAATGATAGGAATGAATACTTTATTTTATTTGGTGCCGATTTTCGGTGTAGTAGCCTTACTCTACACATTTATTCAAAGTGAGTGGGTAAGCAAGCAAAGTGCCGGAAACGAGCGTATGAAAGAGATTAGTGGACATATTGCAGACGGAGCAATGGCTTTCCTGAAAGCCGAGTACAAAGTCCTCACTTATTTTGTTATTATTGTTGCTATCCTTCTTGGTTTTATGGGAATGAGCAACGAAAATTCTCACTGGAGCATTGCAATTGCCTTCGTTATAGGAGCCATTTTCAGTGCATTGGCAGGATACATTGGTATGAAGATTGCCACCAAAGCCAATGTGAGAACTGCTGAAGCAGCAAAAACCTCGCTATCCAAAGCCTTAAAAGTTTCTTTTACCGGAGGTTCGGTAATGGGAATGGGCGTAGCCGGATTGGCAGTTTTAGGACTTGGTGCTTTATTTTTAATCATCAAACAAATATTTGCTCCCAACGCCGCAGTAGACAGTCACGAAATGGAAAAGGCTATCGAAATTCTTACCGGTTTTTCTTTAGGAGCGGAATCTATTGCTCTTTTCGCACGAGTAGGTGGTGGAATTTACACCAAAGCTGCCGATGTAGGTGCAGACTTAGTAGGGAAAGTAGAAGCAGGGATTCCTGAAGATGATCCAAGAAACCCGGCAACTATAGCAGATAACGTAGGAGACAATGTAGGCGATGTAGCCGGTATGGGTGCAGACTTATTCGGTTCGTATGTAGCAACCGTTTTGGCCACTATGGTTTTGGGAAGAGAAACTATTTCTAATGATAGTTTTCAAGGATTTGCTCCTATTCTTTTACCGATGTTGATTGCAGGAATGGGAATTATTTTCTCCATCATTGGGACTTTTTTTGTAAAGGTAGGAGATCAAGTAGGTCTGAGCACTGTAAAAGTTCAAAATGCTCTAAACTTAGGAAACTGGGGAAGTATTGTTTTAACAGCGGTTGCTTCTTATTTCTTAGTTGATTATCTATTGCCCGAACAAATGGTTCTCAGAGGTCACGAATTTACCAAAATGGGCGTTTTCGGAGCTATTATTGTAGGATTGGTAGTAGGTACTTTAATGAGTATCATCACAGAATATTATACTGCCATGGGAAAAAGACCTGTAATGAGTATTGTAAAACAATCCTCTACTGGGCACGCTACCAACATTATCGGTGGACTTTCAGTAGGTATGGAATCTACCTTTTTACCTATTTTGGTATTGGCAGGTGGAATCTACGGATCTTATCTCTGTGCAGGATTGTACGGTGTAGCTATTGCAGCAGCAGGTATGATGGCAACTACTGCCATGCAATTGGCAATTGATGCTTTTGGACCAATTGCCGACAACGCAGGAGGAATTGCAGAAATGAGTGAACTACCCAGCGAGGTTCGTGAAAAAACAGATATTTTAGATGCCGTAGGAAATACTACAGCTGCAACCGGAAAAGGTTTTGCGATTGCATCGGCAGCACTAACGGCTTTAGCCCTATTTGCAGCCTTTGTAGGAATTGCAGGAATCGATGGGATCGACATCTACCGTGCCGATGTTTTAGCAGGATTATTTGTGGGAGCCATGATTCCTTTCATCTTTTCTTCCTTGGCAATTACAGCGGTAGGACAAGCCGCCATGGCAATGGTGGAAGAAGTACGTAGACAGTTCCGTGAAATTCCCGGAATTTTGGAAGGAACAGGCAAACCAGAATACGACAAATGTGTGGCAATCTCTACCGATGCTTCCATCAAAAAAATGATGCTCCCCGGTGCTATTGCGATTGTTTCTCCACTTTTAATCGGATTTATTTTCGGCCCTGAAGTTTTAGGAGGATTTTTAGCAGGTGCTACCGTGAGTGGTGTACTAATGGGTATGTTCCAAAACAATGCAGGCGGTGCTTGGGATAATGCCAAAAAATCTTTTGAAAAAGGTGTAGACATCAACGGAGAAACTTTCTATAAAAAATCCGAACCACACAAGGCATCGGTAACCGGAGATACAGTAGGAGACCCTTTTAAAGATACATCGGGACCTTCCATGAATATTCTAATTAAGCTCATGTCTATCGTTTCTTTGGTTATTGCTCCTACTTTAGCAAAACTTCATGCCGATAAAATTCAAAATAACAGACAAGAAAAATTAGAAGCTCTACAATTGATGAATAATAAGGGAAGTAATACAACAAACCTTCAACATACTGAGCCTACTGATGACAAAGAGATAGAAGGAGATATTGTAGAGGTAAAAGGTAAGGTAAATGAAGCCGGAGATTTTGTATACGACACCGGAAAAATCATTGATTTGAAATTACCCAATAACGATGTTTTGAAAATCGGAGAAACAAGTCAGATTTCATTTTTGGCAGATGGACTCAAAATGAACGATAAAGGCCTATTGAGAAAAGATAACTGGTTTACCATAGAAAACTTATATTTTGAAACCGGGAAAAGTACTCTGAAGCCGGATTCTAAAAATGCTTTGGATAATCTATATAAAATCCTAAATGCTTATCCTACACTGAAAGTAAAATTAGGTGGTTATACTGACAATACTGGAGATAAAAATGCCAATATGCAACTTTCCAAAGAAAGAGCAGAAGCCGCAAAAGCAGATTTGGTAACAAGAGGAATTGTTGCAGACAGAATAGAAGCAGAGGGCTATGGTCCTGAATTTCCCGTATGTGAGGCTAATGATACTGCAGAATGTAAAGCAAAAAATAGAAGAATTGATGTCCGAGTTTTAGGACTGTAAACATTTCTTTGATTAGTTATACAAAATGCCACTTTTTTCGAGTGGCATTTTTATTTTTTTATATATCAACATTTTTTTCAATCTTAAGTAACGACAAGCTCAATGTATTTTTATCTCGAAAAGGCAACGCAAAGGTTTTTTCTTCCTTATTTTTTCACAATATTTAAAATCGCATTTGCCTCCTTTTTTATTTGACTGCGTTGAATCTTAGATTTATTTATCTTAAATTAATGAAAATCAATCTAATAAATATCTTTGTTTGCTCTTGCGATAAAATCTTATCCCGAATTGAGGTTAACTTAATAGTAATGATAGATTGACACACATCTTCTTTAATTCTATTCATAAAAAAACCTTTGCTTTTGCAAAGGTTATATTTTATTTGGCGATAGATTCCTGATTCCAGTTGGTTTTGAATTTACAATCTTTATAGCGATTGTCTATAGAAATAAAGGTTTCAGGAAGTTTTTCCTTTACCCATTTTTCAACCATTTCGTTTTTCTTCTTATTAAGAGCCATTGCTTTCACTCTTTCGTAGTCTGTAGACAGTTCGAGTTGGTGTGCAGGAATAATGTTATCTATCTTTACGATAACTACAGTTTTTCTCTGGTTCATTTCATCTTGAAAAACCTCAGTAATATCTCCTATATTATGCCCTGCGATTTGATAGGCAACAGTAGGTGGAAGTTGGAGTTTTTCTATTTTATCGGAACCATCTTGAGACGAAATTACCCCTGCGTTGAATTTGGTATTTTTATCATCGGAATATCGGTGTGCAGCTTCTTTAAAAGTGATTTTGCCTGCCAAAATTTGATCTCTGAGATCGTGTAACTCTTTTTTGGCAGCTTCAATTTCAGCCGCATTGGGTTCTGTTTTTAGGAGAATATGTCGGGCATCATACATTTTTCCACTTTTTTTGACCAATTGAATGATATGATAGCCATATTCCGTCTCTACGGGATCTGAGATTTCATCTTCCTGTAAATTGAGAGCCGCTGCTTCAAAGGGTTTTACCATTCTTCCCTTGGGCACGTTTGAATAAAGTCCGCCATTGGCAGCAGAACCCGGATCTTCCGAATAAATTCGAGCCTGACTTTCAAAACTCTCTCCTGCAAGAATATCTTTTTTTATTTTTTTGAGTTTATCAATAATTTCTTGTTTGTGAGCGTCTGTGAGCTTAGGATACATCACAATTTGAGACAAAACCACCTCCTCTTTTACCTCAGGAAGTTGGTATTTGTAAGCGTTGTAGAAATCCGTTACTTCATTAGGCGTAACATCGGTTTTATCTGTAATTCTCTGAAATTTGCTCTGTCCGTAGTAGTTGTCGGTATCTATTTTTTCAATCGCATTTTTCATTTCATAGGAATTTCTGAATTTATAAGCCTCCAACATGGCTTTTTCAGATGGAAATTGCCCTATAATTTGGTTGTATTTTTGTGTTGCGTTTTCCTTAATCATTTTGGATCTGTCTTCAATAAGCGTATCTTTTTTGGCATGATAAATCAAAAATTTATTACTTAGAAGTCCTTCAAAAAACTCACACTTGTTGGTAACCGCTGCTCCTTGTTGTTTGGCATAGTTTTCTTGCTCTTCGATATCCGACTCCAAAACAATTTCATTCCCAATAACCGCCGCAATACCGTCTACCAGTTGACCTTTCTGTAATTGTGCCGGAGCAAGAAAGGAAATGAGGGAGAAAAATATTCCTAAAAAAAACAACTGTCTTATATTTCTTATCATTTCTAAATTTTAATTGAACTGCAAAAATAGGATTCTCAACGATATTTCCTAAATTTTTTATTATAATTATTTCTTAAAATTCTGCTCCAAATCTTTTTGGAAAGAAGGCTGTATAGTAATTTTTGTTTTTAGCCGCTGCTGAGCAATAGTTTCGGTAAGTTTTTGTTCCGTAAGAACTTCCTCTATTTTATCTTTGGCTTCCTCCAATGTCATAGGTCTCGAAGGCAATATTTCGTCAATCGCAATAACCAGTGTTCTCTCTCCCATTTTCACGTGATGCACTCCTTTGCTGAAAGGAATCCGGTGAACTTTAAAAACATCAGCATTCTCGGACATCTCACCTTCTTCAAAATAAACGAGTATCTGGTTTTTGGTATTGAGTTTTCCTACAAATTCTTTTTTGAGATTTTCCCAATTTTGAGGTTGAGCGATCTCTTTCTCAACTTTGTTTTTCAGGCTTTCGTCTGATAAGATAGCTACCCTGCCCTTTGCGTGAGATTCTAAAATATATTTTTCTTTGTTTTGTTGGTAATATGCCGTAATTTTTTCGGGATGATTTTCTATTTCTCCCTTTAGCCAATGGCTGTAGATGTAGTTGGCGTACAAATGTTGCTTATGGCTTTCCAATTGCTCCTTGATGTTGGGTTGGTTATAAAAACCTTCTTCGTAGGTTTGGTAAATATCGGCTTTATTTTTAAAATCTAAAAGATTCGACCATTGCTCTGCCGGTATTTTATCGGTATTTTTAATTTTTTGGTCGATTTCTTTTTTCAAATCGGCGTACGTGAATTTTTTGCCTTTGTATTCGTAGAGTATTGCCGAAGGGTTTTTGTAGGAAGCGTACTCCTGATAGGATTTTTTGATCTTTTGAAAATCTGCATATTCCTTATATGCTGAGCTTGCTTTCAAAGATTCTATTAATTTTTCTGCTAAAACATCGCCATACCGAGAGGCTTTCATTTCTTTAATAAAAAAATCATTGTATTTTTCTGAAAACACATAAGGTATTTTTGAATAAATATTGAAAATAAACCATTGATTTCCTATTAAAATAGGTTGGGAATATTCTCCTTCTTTTTTGTTCTTCAGTTGTTCGTATACCTCATCGGGCAAAGTGGGTGATCCGGTTACTAAACCTCCGTTTTCTTTCTCATTTTGAGTACTTCCGTAGATTTTGGCAACTTCTTCAAATTTTTTCCCGCTTTTCAAGGCTTCCTCTATTTGTTTTTTCGTGTTTTCTGCCTCAGCATTATTAGGATAAGAAAGTGTTCCGAAATAAAGATACCCCAAAGATGGCCTTTTAGCAACCAATTTCATAAAAGTTGCTACAGAAGCTGTATTGACTAAAGATGAATATTCTCCTACTTGCAAACGCTGGAGTTGTAAATCTGACTGATGATCCATAAGTCCTGTTTTTATATACACGGCTTCAGCATTGCCTTTTGTATATTTTTTGATGGCTTCTTCCATGGAGATTTTTCCCGATTTTACCTCGTTGTAAATCTTGGTATAGTCATTTTTATCATCTTTCTCCTTCTGCACAAAAAACATCAGTACTTTTTGCTCGATTTGGTTGGCAGAGAGATATTCTTTAAGCAAAGATTCCTCCATATTTCGGGGATAGAAATTGTTATTCCGAAGCTCTTGTTCTTTTTGGAACATCTGAGTTCTAAAATAAGCTATGGTATCTGCTTTTTGTTCTTTAGCAAATTGCTGGAGCAAGCGAAAATTAATAACAGAATTAATTGTTTTTTCGACACCCGAATTCTCTAAGCTATATTTATTCTCTTCTTTAAACTTTTTGAGAGTAATGCTATCTTGCCCAACAATTAAATACTGAGCGTGAACACCTATTGCTATGAGTAATAATGATAAACTAAAATATTTTTTCATCTGATTTTTATTATTTTTTTTCGGATAAATGAAACCCTCTTCATCATACTCTTTGTGTGCCAAAATATAATTTTGGCATGAGCATTCATGTGTTGATATTTATTTTTTAAACTTCAAAGTTTCTGTTTCTGTTGTTAATTATGACCTTGTATATAAAGATGCAAACGTTTATTTTAAGAAATACAGAGTATTATTTTCTCTCAAATCTTAGAAAATATGTTTTATAAATTTAGCTTCTTTCAATCTCAGAAACTCTATTAAAAAATCTTGAACAAAACTTTTACCAAAATATTTAAAGACCAAATAATAACCAATATTCCCACACCTATAAACATGGCTTTAACGGGCAGTTTACCCGATAATTTTGCAGCAATAGGTGCAGCTACAACTCCACCCACAATGAGTCCTAAAATAACCTGCCAATGGCTCAGACCCAAGAAAGCAAAAAAAGTTAATGCACTTGCCAAAGTAACAAAAAATTCGGACAAACTTACCGTGCCTATAACAAATCTTGGTGTTTTACCTTTAGAAATCAAAGTACTGGTTACCAATGGTCCCCAACCACCACCGCCAAAAGAATCCAAAAATCCGCCGAAAAACGCCAACCAACCTACATTTTTCACTTTTTTGGTTTTTTGTTTTTTCTTGAATGCTTGATACAGAATTCTAACGCCTAAAAGAAAGGTATAACCCGCCAAAAACGGCTTGATAACTCCCGAATATTCCAAACTGAATTTTGACAGCATTATCGCCCCAACAACAGAGCCTATAACTCCCGGGACAATAAGAAAACGAAGAAGTTTTTTGTTGATATTCCCGAATTTATAGTGACTAAAACCCGAAGCTCCACTCGAAAACATCTCGGCTGTGTGGATACTGCCACTTATTGCAGGTAGTGGAACACCTATACTCAACAGGGCTGCTGTAGAGGTTACGCCGTATCCCATACCTAAAAGCCCATCGATTAACTGAGCTATAAAACCCACCAAAATCATCCAGTAAAAAGTCTCATCGATACTGGTATATAACCGAACAATTTCTACCGAAATTTCTCCCATGGGGACAAGAGAAAATACAATATACCCCAAAATCATAAAAAAGAAAGCACCCAAACTCAGCCCGGCAATTCGTTTCCATTTGATTTCAGAGTTTTTTTGAGTTTCTATACTCCCTTTGTTTTTGTTGATTTTAAGATAGAAATCGTTGATAGTAGCTTGACAAGGTGCATTTACCAAAATACCCTTGGATTTGGCTTCTCCAGAAATCTCATGTATTAGTTCTTCATTTTCAGAAGCTATAAAAACCATGTCTATGGTATCTAAATCGCTTTTATGGAATAGCTTCTGCGAAACGGAAAGATGGGTATATACCTGTTGAAGCTCATCTATTCGAGCATCAAGATCTTCACAAACAACTTTAACAAAAGCATCTGGAACGTTTTCTAAAATATTGAGCACCAATTCAAAAGCTAAATCGCCACCGCCTACAATAAGAATCTTTTTCTCTTCCATTTTTAGAAAAATAGGCAGATGCTGATTGAGCAAATAATGGGTAAAATTTTCAGAAAGCACGTTCTATGTTTTTATGGTCTTTTCTATCGTTCTTATTTAAACAAAACTGCTCCTACAGTTACAAAGCTGGTTTCATCAATTAAAACAGCTGCCCCGTTTTCACGGATATTTTTGTAACTGTCGTAGCTCAAAGGTTCGGAAGTTTTTAGTAAAACTTCCACCACTTCGTTCAGTTCAGCTTTAGTAGGATATTCTTCTTTGTTTAATGAATTAACATCTAAACGATAACGAATTTCCTTAACAATGGTGGTTACGCATTTGGAATTATGCTGAAGTGTATATCTACTACCTACCGATAGTGGTTTCTCGTCCATCCAGCAAATTAGAGCTTCAATGTCTTGTCCTATTTTGAGTAAATCATCTTCTTTGGCGATTAAATCTCCCCTGCTAATATCGATATCATCGGCAATATGCAACACGGCACTTTGCGGAGCAAATGCTTCTTCTACTTCGGTATTACCGACTTCAATAGAGGTAATTGTAGTTTCTATTTGATACGGATAAACTTTAACCTTATCATTTACCCTAAAAATTCCACTTTCTATTTTACCTGCATAGCCTCTGTAGTCATGCAATTCTTCGGTTTGAGGACGCAACACCAACTGCACAGGAAAACGGGCATTGCTATGATTAACAGACGATTGCAACTCTACCGACTCCAAATACCGGAGCAAGGTTATACCCTTATACCACGTAAGATGCTGAGATTCATCTACAATATTATCCCCATCTAATGCACTTATCGGGATAAACTGAACGTTTTTTAGGTTTAATGCAGATGCTACTTTGTTGTATTCTTCCACGATTTCATTGAACCGATCTTCGGAATACCCTACCAAGTCCATTTTGTTTACCGCTACCACCACATGAGGAATGTTGAGCAAAGAAGCAATAATGGAGTGCCTTCTGGTTTGTTCGATAACGCCGTTTCGGGCATCGACTAAAATAATGATTAAATCTGCATTGGAAGCACCCGTAACCATATTTCGGGTATACTGAATATGCCCCGGAGCATCAGCAATAATGAATTTTCTTTTGGGGGTAGAGAAATATTTGTAGGCCACATCTATGGTAATACCTTGTTCTCTTTCGGCTCGCAAACCATCGGTTAACAAGGCCAAATCTACACTGCCATCTTCTCTATTTTTTGTACTTCTTTCAATGGCTTCAAGCTGATCGATAAGAATATTTTTGCTATCGTACAACAAACGCCCTATCAATGTGCTTTTTCCATCATCTACACTTCCTGCCGTTAAAAATCGTAATATATCCATGTTGTTTTTAGTAAAAGTAAATGTTGATAATTGTTAATTATCAATTGTTAATTAGATTAAAAATGTTTTAATCATCAATTATTTAGAGTGCAACAAAACTTATCTAAATAACTGATGGAACAATGTTTACAAAAGTTCGTCAAAAAAAATATATAGCGGTTATAACAATTAATCATTAACAATTAATCACTAAAAGTATCCGTTTTTCTTTCTGTCTTCCATGGCAGCTTCCGATACTTTGTCGTCTATTCTGGTTTCGCCTCGTTCGCTGGTTTTGGTTGCCGTAATTTCGTTAATGATATCATCTATAGAATAAGCTTCCGATTCTACCGCTGCAGTGCAGGTCATGTCACCAACAGTTCGGTATCTCACTTTTTTGGTTATAATTGAATCACTTTCATCAATTTGAATAAAAGGCGAAACGGCAATCAGTTGTCCCTGATGTTCAATTACTTTTCTTTCGTGCGAAAAATAAACTGCCGGCAATTCTATTTTCTCTCGCTTTATGTAGTTCCAGATATCCAATTCCGTCCAATTGCTGATGGAAAAAACTCTTACATTTTCACCTTTATGAATTTTACCATTGTAGATATTCCATAATTCAGGTCTTTGTAATTTAGGATTCCAGCCTCCGAAGTCGTCTCGCACCGAAAAAATTCGCTCCTTTGCTCTGGCTTTTTCTTCGTCTCGTCTGGCACCGCCAATACAACAGTCAAATTCAAATTCGGCAATCGTATCCAGCAATGTATATGTCTGCAAAGCATTTCTACTGGCAAATTTTCCTTTAGGCTCGGTAAGTCCTTTGGTTTTTATGGTGTCTTCTACTTTTCTTACAATAAGTTTTTCGCCCAACCGCTCTGCCAAAGCATCGCGATAGTCTAAGGCTTCCTGAAAGTTGTGCCCCGTATCGATATGTACCAAAGGAAAAGGAAATTTACACGGGCGAAATGCCTTGAGTGCCAGATGTACCAAAACAATGGAGTCTTTGCCTCCACTAAAAAGCAAAGCCGGTTTCTCAAACTGCCCTGCTACTTCTCGAAAAATGTGGATAGATTCTGCTTCGAGTTGGTCTAAATAATCTAATTTCCTATCGGTATTTCCCATTTTATTTTCTTTCTTCCTTTTTTATTTTATTTTTTCTTGCTCGGATTTTATTTCGGTTCTTGCCAATGCAATCCGCATTCCTTTTTACTTTGATCTTCCCACCACCATCTTCCTGCACGGAAGTCTTCACCTTCTTTTATGGCTCTGGTACACGGAGCACAACCAATGCTTACAAACCCTTTGTCGTGAAGGTGATTATAGGGAATTTGATTGGTTTTAATGAACTCTTTTACTTCTTCTAAACTCCAATGTAGTAAAGGATGAAATTTTATGATATGATTGGTTTCGTCCCATTCTATCTTTTCAAGATTTTCTCTCGCCGAGGACTGCTGAGCTCTTAGACCCGTAATCCAAATTTCTTTACCCTCTAAAGCCCGATTCAAAGGTTCTACTTTGCGAATATAGCAGCATTTTTTTCTTAGTTCGGTGCTATCATAAAAGCAGTTGGGACCATTTTCCCGTACCAAGTCTTCTACACTTTGAGCATGAGGATAATAGGCCTGAATCTTAGTATGATACCTTACATTGGTATTTTCCCAAGTTTTATAGGTTTCTTCAAAAATTCTTCCTGTATCTAAAGTAAAAATACGAATCGGTAGTTGATGGTGTAAAATATAATGTGTAATAACCTGATCTTCCATACCAAAACTACTGGAAAACACTACCTTATCTCCAAATTTTTCCGCTAAAAAAGATAGGACATCTTCTATACTGAGCGAAGATAATTGTTCTTTGAGTTCTTGTATTTCTTTTGATTTCATGTCTATCAGGGAATAATGTGCAAAATTAGGAAAGTTATAGAGGTTTTGCAAGTTAGAAAACCATAAAAGAATGTTAATTAAAAAGCACAGCAGAATAACCTTATATAGGTTTCTAACCTCTTAATCTTAACCTCTGCAACTTTTACAGTTTGGTTTCTTCTTCCGCCTCTTCTACAAGTTTCAGGTAGGTAATGTATCTGCTCTCTTCTATTTCGCCTGTTTCCAATGCTGTCAAAACAGCACACTTAGGTTCGTTGATATGCTGACAGTTGTGAAATTTACACCCTTCGCTTTTCTTGAAAATTTCGGGGAAATAATGTTGGATTTCTTCTTTTTCCACGTCAATCATGGCAAATTCTCGAACACCGGGAGTATCAATGACACTTCCACCAAAATCCCAAAAGTGCATTTGGGCAAAAGTAGTGGTATGTTTACCTTTGTGGTGCATCTCTGAGATGATTCCTGTTTTTAAATTCAAATCCGGTTGCAGAGCATTTACAAGCGTAGATTTTCCGCTTCCTGAATGCCCAAAAAAAACAGAAGTAACTCCTTTAATTTTATTCTTTAGACTCTCGAAATTCAACATGGAATAAGAAGAAATTTCCATGGTTTCGTAGCCAATTTTCTGATATATTTCCTGAATATTTTGATTGATAGTGTTCTCCTCTTCATTTAAAATATCCATTTTATTGAAAAGAATAAGCGTAGGAATATTATAAGCCTCACAACAAGCCAAAAACCTATCCAAAAAACCCATAGAGGTTTCCGGCATCTTCAAGGTAAAAATAAAGCATGCTAAATCGAGGTTTGATGCAATAATATGTGCTTCTTTGGAAAGATTAACCGATTTTCGAATGAGGTAATTTTTACGCGGTTCTATCTTGGTAATCCATGCAACATCATCATTTTCCAATTCAAATTCTACTGCATCTCCAACTGCCAAGGGATTGGTTAACCTTGTTTTAACAAGTTTAAACTTCCCTCTTATTCGGGCTTCATAGAACTTTTGGGTATCAGATTCCAAAACCTGATACCAACTTCCTGTGGATTTTGTGATAATGCCTTTCAAAATATGAATGACATTATTTTATCATGATATTATTCTGTACCTCAATGGATTCTTCGTGAATAGCCTTGAATACTTTCTCCATAAATTCCTGAGACATACCCGTTTCCGATGCTTTAGCAGCGGCATATTCGGTGATTACTTTCCAACGACCCGGCTGAAATATTGCAATATTGTTTTCCTTTTTCAAAGTTCCTATTTTCTCCGAAATTTTCATTCTTTGAGAAAGCAATTCAATTAGTTGATAATCCAAATCACTAATTAATGCTCGGTGTTTACCCATCTCATCATCAAAACCGGAAATATCGGAATTTCGAATTTTCAGGTTAGAAATCATCTCTGCCAAAACTTCAGGAGTTATCTGCTGCATGGCATCGCTCCAAGCCTCATCAGGCGTACAATGGCTTTCTATAATCATACCTTCATACCCCACATTCAATGCTTCTTGAGCTACCGAACCCAAATCTGTCCTATTGCCACAAATATGCGATGGGTCTACAAACATAGGAATATTAGGAAACTGATGTTTAAAATCTAAGGCAATTTGCCAATTGGGTACATTTCTGTATTTGGTTTTTTGGTAAGATGAAAATCCTCTGTGAATAACGCCTAAGTTTGTTACATCTTGTCCCAAAAGTCTTTCCAATGCTCCAATCCACAATGCTAAATCCGGATTTACGGGGTTTTTAACCAAAATAGGTTTTTTGGTTCCTTTGAGTGCTACCGCTAACTCGTGTACGGTAAAAGGATTTACTGTGGAGCGAGCTCCAACCCATAGTATATCGATATCTGCCTCCAGTGCTGCATAAACATGGTGGGCATTGGCAACCTCCGTTGCCGTTAAAAAACCAAATTCTTCTTTTACTTTTTTGAGCCAGTTGAGCCCAATAACACCTACACCTTCGAACCCATTGGGCTTGGTACGTGGTTTCCAAATTCCCGCTCTGAAAGCAGAAATAGGAGCATTGGATTCTTTCAGTCTTCGGGCAGTTTCCAGCATTTGTGCTTCACTTTCTGCACTACAAGGTCCTGCAATGGTCATTGGTTTTGGGAAATCCTTTATCCAATCATTTTTTAAATCGTTTAAAGTCATATTTTTATTTATTATAAGGCCATTCTGCCTTTAGTCTATGGGTTTATTTTTTAGATTGAAGATGGTCGTCATTTTATGAATCAACTAAAATCGAACTTCATTAAATCTTCCAAATCTTTCAGTACAGGGTTTATTTCCACAAATTTATCAAAAATTTTACGTTTTGTGAGGATTTCTTTTTTGAGTCCTATATCATTTCTAAAAACAATTTCGATTTTAAAATTATTGACCTTTCTTTTAAAATGATTGAAAAAATCTGCCTGTATTTTATCGAACTCCGATTTGGCACTATCCGAAGGATACAGAATTTCTACTACATTTTCATCTTTTTTACTCAGTTTAAAGGCATTAATGGCGTTATAGGTAACATTATCTTTTTCCTGTAACTCTTCCAAAAACAGCTGCCATTCACTCTGCAAATCGGTTTCAGTAAAGTGATGATCCGGTAAATCTTCCTCTGCTTGACCGGCGAATAAATCGGGCAATTTTTCCTCCACTTTATTAAGATAACCTGTGATGGAAAACTCCGAAACAATTGATTTAGTTCCTAAAGGTTTGTTGGCTTTGGGAACTACTTTTTCAGGAGCTTCGTGTGAAATATCAACCTTCGAAGGATTAGATACTGCCTCAAGGGTTTTGCCTATATGTTGTTTATTTTGTTCTGAAGTGGTTTCTTTATTTTTAAGAAGCGGAGCTAAAATCAGGAACTTTTTTTTTTACCTGCATCAGCAGCGGTTAAACTCGCCAACTGCATGAGTGCGATTTCTACGGTAAGACGTGGATTTTTAGAATTTTTATAATGAATATCGGCGTAGTTGCAAATCTCCACTGCATCAATCAGTTGTTGGGCGGTCCATTTTTGACTTTGTTCGCCGTATTTGGCTTTAGTATTTTCTCCCACTTCTATCAAAGTAAGTGTAGATGGGCTTTGTGCCATCATCAAATCTCTAAAATGACTTCCTAATCCCGCTATAAAAATATGCGGATCAAAACCTTTTTTTACAATATCATTAAAAGCCGAGAGTATCCCGGCAATATTGTTTTCTTTTGCCAAATCACAAATATTGAGGTATTGGTCGTAGTCCAAAATATTGAGTACCTCTGCTGCTTTGGCAAGTGTAATGTTTTTCTGGGTAAAAGTTGCCAATCTGTCGAAAATAGACAAGGCATCTCGCAAGGCTCCATCTGCTTTTTGGGCAATAAGAAACAGGGCATCATCTTCATAAACAACGCCTTCTTTTTCGGCGATTTTCCTTAGATGTTCCTGAATATCTTCAATAGTGATTCTTTTGAAATCATAAATCTGACATCTCGATAAAATAGTAGGAATAATTTTGTGCTTCTCGGTAGTGGCTAAAATAAATATAGCGTGAGCAGGAGGTTCTTCTAAAGTTTTCAAAAACGCATTGAAAGCTGCCTGAGAAAGCATATGCACCTCATCTATAATATACACTTTGAATTTCCCTACCTGCGGAGCAAAACGAACCTGATCGATAAGTTCTCGAATATCGTCTACCGAATTGTTGGAAGCAGCATCTAACTCAAAAATATTGAAGGCAAAACCATCATCGCTTACAGAGCCGTCTTTCTCGTTTATTTTTCGTGCCAAAATTCTCGCACAGGTGGTTTTGCCTACACCACGAGGTCCGCAAAAAAGCAAAGCCTGAGCCAACTGGCTATTATCTATGGCGTGTTCCAAAGTATCGGTAACATGAGATTGCCCTACAACAGTGTCGAACTCTTGCGGGCGATATTTTCGTGCTGATACAATGAAATTTTCCATTGGTCAAAAATAGTTTATTTTTTTGGAATATTCCAAACAAGTTCAAATTTCTATTTTTCGAAGATTTAAGACAATTGAAATTATAATGGCTAAGTATGTTTACTGTATCTTCGTTAGCTTCGCAAACTTTAATATGAGATTTTTCTCGCCTTCTGTAGCGAAATTGACTTTAGCTTTGATGTTTTGAGAATCTGTACCATCTAAGAAAACCACTTCGCCTACTCCAAATCTGTCATGCCTTACTCTATCCCCTACTTCTATATTTTCGGAGGAGTTTCCGCTTGGGTTTATAATCTTAGCCGAAGCTACGGGCGTTAATTTTTTAGTTAAATCATTTTGTGATTGAGAAGATGGAAATTCTTTTTTAGGTTCTTTTTTTCTAAAAGTAGGTGCTTCATCAAAAATAGAAGAACTTAAACCTGAGCGATTTACAAAAACAGATTGCGTAACAGGGTTGATAAAATCCAAGTACTTGGCATCTACTTCACTTAGAAAACGGCTGGGCTCGCAATCGGTAATTTTCCCCCACTGAAAACGCGAAATAGCATAAGTAAAAAATGCCTTTTTCTCTGCTCTGGTAAGGGCTACATAAAACAATCTCCGCTCTTCCTCCAGTTCTTCTCTTGTGGAACTGCTCATAAAACTCGGAAAAAGGTTTTCCTCTAACCCTACCATATGTACAACAGGAAATTCTAAACCTTTGGACAGGTGTATGGTCATCAATGAAACTTTATCGTCATCTTCTCCATTCTTATCTTGCGTATCGGCAGAAAGAGCAATGTTTTCCAAAAAATTGGATAAACTCGGGTCGCCATCTTCCAATTGCTGTTGTTCCTCTATAAATCCCTGCATAGAGTTCATGAGCTCCTGTATATTTTCTACTCTGGAAACGCCTTCGGGCGTTTGGTCTTCCTTTAGCAATTTAATCAGTTGGCTTCTCTTGGCTACTTCCATAGCTACTTGATAGGCATTCTCGGTCTTCAACATCACTTGAAATGCTTTTATCATATCCCAAAAATCCATCAATTTTGTAATAACCCCATTGTTTAAACCAATTTGGGGAGCATAAATAGGTAAATTGTTCAACAATTGGGCAATAGAAATGTTTTGAGAATCTGCAAAAACAATGAGCTTGTTCTGGGTGGTTTCCCCAATGCCACGGGTAGGAAAATTGATAATTCTGGTAAGTGCTTCGGAGTCGTTTTCGTTGACTAACAACCTCAGATAAGCCACCAAATCCTTTACTTCTTTTCTTTGGTAAAAAGACAGTCCGCCGTATACCCGATACGGAATTCCTTTTCTACGCAAAGCGTCTTCGAAAGCTCTGGTTTGCGAGTTGGTACGGTAAAGAATGGCAAAATCGGTAAACTTGCGTTGTTCGGAATGGTGCAATTCAAAAATATTAGATGCCACAAAATTAGCCTCATCGGCATCAGAAAGCGAACGGTATACTTTTATCTTTTCTCCTACTTCATTTTCACTGAATACATTTTTTTTGAATTGCTGCGTGTTTTTTGAGATTACTACATTGGCTGCATCTACAATGTTTTGGGTAGAGCGGTAATTTTGCTCCAAGGAAACTCTTTTGGTATCGGGATAGTCTTTCTCGAAATTGAGAATATTGTAAATATTAGCTCCTCGGAAAGAGTAAATCGACTGAGCATCATCTCCCACTACACATATATTCTCAAATTTTGATGCCAGTGCTTTTACAATTAAATATTGTGAGTGATTGGTATCTTGATACTCATCTACCAAAATATAGCGAAACCGATCTTGGTACTTGGCCAAAACTTCGGGAAACTTTGTTAAGAGTTCATTGGTTCTAAGAAGTAAATCATCGAAATCCATTGCTCCTGAACGATAGCATACCTCTACGTATTTTCTGTAAATTTCACCTATGAGTTTCATATTGGCTCTTTCATCTGCCTCCATGAGTTCAGGATTATTGAAATAGGCATTTACGGTAATTAAGTTGTTTTTGTATTGCGAAATTCTTCCCTGAACTTTCTTAGGCTTGTAGAGTTCTGTATCGATGTTCATGTCTTTCAGTACTTTTTTGATTACATTAAGACTATCTTGAGCATCGTAAATGGTAAAATTGGAAGGAAAACCAAGATAATGAGCCTCACTTCTTAAAATTCGAGCGAAAACAGAGTGAAAGGTCCCCATCCAAAGGCTTTTGGCATCGCTTTCGCCTACCACTTTGGCAATTCGGTCTTTCATTTCACGAGCTGCTTTATTGGTAAAGGTAAGAGCCAAAATATTGAAAGGATCTACCCCATTGGTAACCAAATGAGCAATACGCATGGTAAGCACACGTGTTTTACCCGAACCCGCTCCTGCCAGTACCATTAGAGGTCCTTGTAGTGTAGTTACCGCTTCGTATTGTGCTTCGTTGAGCCCTTTCAAATAATCCATTTTCATCAAAAAAATTTAATCGAGCAAAAATAGGATTTTAAGTGTTAGAATAAAAATTTAGAATACGCTTATATTGAAATACAAGATTTGATTCTGTTTCTATTTAATCTACCTTATTTTTTCCTTTTGCTAATTCGTTTCGCTCAATTTTATGATTAGGACGTGTCCATTTGGGGTTTTCTCCAAGAGCTTCGTATTGACTTTCTTCGGCTTCTACCACTTCACGCTTGGCATATTTTTCAAATGGCGATTGAGATTTTAGTCCCAATAAATCAAATAGTTTTTTATCTTCATTTACATCCGGATTGGGCGTAGTAAGTAATTTGTCTCCTGCAAAAATAGAATTTGCACCCGCCAAAAAACATAAAGTTTGCCCCTCTTGTGACATGCCGGATCTTCCTGCCGAAAGACGAACCTGAGTTTTAGGCAGTACTATCCTTGCCGTAGCAACCATTCTTACAAATTCGAAAATATTGATAGGCTCCTGCTCCTCCATAGGCGTTCCTTCTACAGCAACCAAAGCATTGATAGGAACACTTTCGGGCTGTGGAGTCATATTAGCAAGAACTTTCAACATTCCACAGCGGTCTTCTACTGATTCGCCCATTCCTATAATTCCTCCCGAACAAAGCGTAATAGAGGTTTTTCTTACGTTATCTATCGTTTCTATTCTGTCCTGAAAAGCTCTGGTAGAGATTACTTCTTTGTAATATTCTTCGGAGCTGTCTATATTATGGTTATAGGCATATAAACCAGCCTCTTCCAGCCTTTTCGCTTGGTTTTCGGTAAGCATTCCCAAGGTACAACACACTTCCATATCGAGTTTGGTTACTGTACGAACCATATCCAAAACCTGATCAAATTCGGAACCGTCTTTCACATTTCGCCATGCCGCTCCGAGACACACACGGGAGATTCCATGCTCTTTAGCTCTCAGAGCCTGTGCTTTTACCTGATGTACCGGCAGCAAATCGTGGATTTTTACTTCCGTATAATAGCGAGCTGCCTGTGGACAATAACCACAATCTTCGGGACAACCACCTGTTTTTACTGAAATAAGAGAAGAAATTTGAATTTTATTAGGGTCATGATTCTGCCTATGAATTTCGGCTGCTTTATAAACCAATTCTAAAAAAGGTAAGTGATAAATATTAAGAATTTCTTCTGTTGTCCATGTTTTAGAACTCATACTATTCATTTTTTGAAGCCATAAAAATAGTAATATTAAATGCTATAAATAGTATAGTTTTATAATTATTTAAAGTAATCGTATAAACACACTGACTCTAAAACAATTAAATTTGTTGAAAATTTTAAAAATGAAATACAAATTTCCATTATTTGGACTCATAGGTATACTTCTGTTTTCATGTAAACCCAATCAATCTTTACAAACCATAGACAGAAAAGTAGATTTAACTCGATATGCAGGAAAATGGTACGAAATTGCTAAACTGCCCAACTCGTTCCAAAAAAACTGCGACTGTGCTACCGCACAATATTCACTGAAAGATAACGGACAAATAGAAGTACTAAACACTTGTATAAAACCTGATGGAAGTATAAAAAAAGATATTACAGGAAAAGCTAAATCTGTAAGTGATAGCAACGACAAACTAAAGGTTTCATTTTTCCCTCTTATTTGGGGAGATTATCAAATTTTGGATTTAGATGAAAACTATCAAACTGTTTTAGTAGGCGAACCCGGCAGAAAATACTTGTGGATTCTCGCCAGAACTGAAAACATAAGCAACACCGAGTACAACCGCCTGATTTCTAAAGCCAAATCTTTGGGATTCCCTACTGAGAATGTAGTAAAATCGAAAAGGGATTGCCAATAGGCATTTCCTGGAACGTAAAGTTGTGAGACGTGAAGTCATGGGTTGAAAGGGGTAAATTACCGGAAGTAAATCTCTTGAACATTAATTCACTAAGTAATAAAATTATTGAATAAAATTTAAGCAGCCTCTGAGTTAAAAAATATTGAAGTAATGTTTCTCAATTTCACGACCAACAAACGACGAACGCCTTTACAACTTTACACCTAATAAATTCAAATGCTGAGCAATAAGCCAGGCTTCACTCCAACAGGCTTGAAAATTAAAACCTCCCGTTACTGCATCAATATTAAGAACTTCTCCTGCAATATAGAAGTTTGGCAAAATCTTGGACTGCATTGTTTTGAAGTCAATTTCTTTCAAATCTACACCTCCTGCTGTTACAAACTCATCTTTATAAGTAGATTTTCCGGAAACCTGCATTGTATTTTCGCATAACAAAAGGAGTACTCTTTCTAATTCTTTTACGGTAATTTCCGAAATATTTTTATCCAAATCTATATTGGAAAGCCATAGAATTCGATGCCAAAAACGAGAAGTAATTTCAAAAATTTTAGAGTTTCCTATTGTTTTCTTTGGATTTTCTTTTCGGAATTTTCTAAATAATGCCTCTGCCAAATCTTTTTCGAATCCCAAGAAATTAACAACAATTTCGAATCGGTAGTTTAGCTCTGAAAGTGCTCTCGCCTGCCAAGCCGAAAGTTTGAGAATAGCAGGTCCCGAAAGTCCCCAATGCGTAATAAGTAGCGGTCCCGATTCTTCCATTTTAAACTTCGGGATAGAAACTCCGGCAAAAGGAAAAGATGTACCGGGCAAATCGCGTAATGTTTCGTTCTTAATATTGAATGTAAACAAGGAAGGAACCGGAGGAACAATTTTGTGTCCCATATTTTCCAAAATTTGAAGAGATTTCGGAGAACTTCCCGTGGTATAAATTACATAATCTGCTCCAAACTCATCTGTTTTAGTTTTTATTACGTATTTACCGTTTTGTTGTAGAATTTCGGTAACATTTTGTTGTGTTTTTACTTCATTTTTTTTCGTTTCAATCTCTCCAAGCATTGCTTGAATGATACTTTGCGAAGAATTGCTCTCAGGAAAAACACGGTTGTCGGCTTCTATTTTCAATGGAACTTTTCTATTTTCAAACCAATCCATGGTGTCTCCCGGTTGAAATTTGTGAAAAACACTCAACAGTTCCTTGTGTCCACGAGGATAAAACTGCACCAGTTCTTTGGGATCAAAACATGCATGAGTTACATTGCAACGCCCGCCTCCCGAAATTTTTACCTTCTGTAACACATCGGTATTTTGTTCTAATATTTTAACTGAATATTTAGATTCATCGAGGTTAGCGGCACAGAAGAATCCCGCTGCTCCACCTCCTACAATAATAATTTCTTTTCTACTCATTTAAAATGAATGTTTAAATTTAGACAAAGATATTTTAAATTATGATTCGCTACGTTATACAAGCTAATCCGAATTTGGATTAACAAAACTTACCACGCAAAGGTATTACATGAGTTATAAAGTTTACAGCATTTATACATAATCACTACTTTACAACTCACTATTTTACGCCCTCCATCAACCTTCTTACCTCAAAAACGAGATTACAAAAAGAAACGAATTCCTTTTCGTTTATAAAAATACGATTTTCCTAAACCATCTTTAATGACTAAATTTGGCACCATAAAAAGAGAAAAAATATGATTTATTACCACAAATTTGAGGTTCGGTGGAGCGATATTGATGCCAACCGTCATTTGGCTAATTCGGCATATGTAGAGTATTGTGCACAAACTCGAATGGCTTTTATGAACACTCATAACATGGGATTGGCTCAGCTCAATCGCTGGGGAATAGGTCCTGTAATTTTGCACGAACGTTATTCGTTTTTTAAAGAAATCTATGCAGATCAACAAGTTTTTGTGAGTTTAGAGGTTTCGGGAAGCTCTGCAGATGCAAGCATTTACCAATTTACACACCAATTCTATTTGCCCGATGGCACACACTGTGCAACAGCCGAAGCAACCGGTGTTTGGATTGATATGATGCTCAGGAAATCCACCACACCTCCGGAAGAGATTCTCCAAAGTTTGGAAGATTTCAAAACCGAAAACACCAAAGTGCTGAGTAGAGAAGATATTAAAAATTTACCCTTCAGACCAGAGAATATAGATCCGGCAAAATTTTCGTAGATAAATAAATCGCCTGAACATTCATAAAATACACCTATTAAAATGATTCAAGAACAACCTCAGCAACTTACCCCCGTGTCTCAATTAGGAGAATTTGGATTGATAAAACATCTTACAGAAAAATTTGGATTAGAAAATTCATCATCTGAATTGGGAGTTGGCGACGATGCAGCAATCATTGCTCCTAAAAACAAAAAAATGCTCATCACTACCGATATTTTAGCGGAAGGTGTACACTTCAATCTGGGCTATGTTCCACTGAAGCACCTTGGTTACAAAGCAGTTGTAGTCAACCTAAGCGATCTCGCAGCTATGAACGCTACACCTACGCAGATTTTGGTATCTGTAGCAGCATCCAACCGCTTTCCTGTAGAGGCTTTTGAGGAACTCTACGCAGGAATAGATTTGGCTTGCCAGCACTACAAAGTAGATTTGGTAGGCGGAGACACCACGAGCTCCAATGCCGGATTGGTACTGAGTATTACAGCTATTGGTCTTGAAACTTCTGAAAATTTAATTTTAAGAAACGGAGCAAAACCCAATGACTTATTGGTTGTTACCGGAGATTTGGGTGGTGCCTATATGGGATTGCAGATTTTGGAACGCGAACATTCGGTATATTTAGCCAATCCACAAATGCAACCGGAAATGGAAGGCTACGACTATATCTTGGAACGCCAACTAAAACCTGAAGCCAGAACCGACGTAAAGAAAATTTTAGCTGATTTGAACATTACACCTACAGCCATGATTGATATTTCTGATGGTTTGGCGTCTGAGATATTGCATCTTTCCGACCAAAGCAAAGTAGGTTTCCGAGTTTATGAAAATAAAATCCCCATAGATCCGCTCACGGTTTCTACAGCGGAAGAGTTTAACCTCAATCCCTCTATGTGTGCCCTGAATGGTGGTGAAGATTATGAACTTCTTTTCACAATTTGCCCCAACGATTTTGAAAAGATAAAGGCTCATCCTGATTTTAGCATTATTGGTCATGCAGTAGATTTGGAGCAGGGAAACCATTTAGTAGCCAGCGGCTCCAATGAATTGGTAAAACTTACTGCCCAAGGCTGGGACGCTTTTTTGAAGTAATTGCTCTCACTACATCACAAAAACTCGAAATCATTGAGTTGTAATATAAGGTTGTAAAATTTTTATACCAAAGGTCACTAAATCACTTTTAAAGTTTTAAAATTGTGTTTTTCATAATTTTCTCTGTACACTTGTGATTAATTCCTATTATATTTTTTTGAATGGTAACGCACAAAAAGCTGTCTCTATACCGGAGCAGCTTTTTTTCTGTGGAAATCCTATAAAAAGCCTCTAAAATTTTGTAAAAAAGTCCATGCTGTAACTTTCATCTTTGTCATAGACAATTTATTTCAATTAACACCGAAAAACAAACTGATATGAAAAAGACCATTACAGCAACTCTCCTACTAAGTGTTTTCACTTTGGGATTTGCCAACGACGACAACAGAACGGGAGTCAACGGAAAGAAACCCGTTCCTGTAAAACAATTCAAAAAAGTTACAACTTCCAAGAAAAACAATTATCAATTCAACTCCATAGAAGATGCGGTAATACATGCTAACACCAAAGAAATTAACAGAATACGAAAAAAGGAAACTAAAATAGGAAACGATGTGGCTATTTACACGTATTTCAAGGAGGTTAATGCAGAGTTCATCAATGGCGACGAGGCTTTTTTGGCGTCATTCAAGCGTAATCTCAGTGAACTTTCACTCAAAAAAGGAGAAAACAAAACCTACGTCTCTTTTGTAATCGATTCATCAGGGAATGTAAGCAACGTGAATGCGGAAGGAAAGAACGCAGCATTCAATACCGAGACTATTTTGGCAATCTACAGAACTTCCGGACAGTGGATACCTGCACAAATTAAAGGAAAATATGTAAGCACCATTTACAGAGTTCCTATTATCGTAAATTATGTTGATAAAACATAAGATTTGTATTATTTAGTTGGAATCCCTATCCAATTATTGATAGGGATTTTTTTAGAGTACGAATGGTTGGTTCTGCCGGCTACTTGTATTTTGAAATAAAAATTGTATAAAACGACCTGAAAATTATATAAAGAATTTGCTTCGTAAACGCTCCATATTTGCTTTATAGATTAAAAATACCAAATCACATTTTTTTAAACAACAACAATGGACAATAGGTTAAAACTAATAGGAGGTATGGCAATAGCAGGCACAATCATCTATTTATTGGGTACCGAAAAAGGGAGAAAACTAAAATATAAAATTAAATCCCAAGCCAAAAATTGGGTTTGTAAAAACAATGACTCAGCACAAAGAGTTGCTCCGGTAAAAAACGAAACTGTACAACCCTGTTTCATAGACAAAGCCACTGAACTTATAGTAGAAAATCGCCACACCATCGCAAATATTGCCGGAATTGTACTCCCTATTTTAGCCCAAAAAGCTATTGGAAAGAAATAAAAATATATCACGAGCAAATATGAGAATCATATAACAATCACAAAAAATAGTGTAATAGTATACCCATAAGTTATAACCAAATTTGCATCAATAGAATTGAAAATTTGATTATTATGAGAACAATATTGTATTTTTTGGTATTTGCACTCATTATACTTTGGATTGTAGGTTTTCTGATAATGAATGCAAGTGCTTTAATTCATATTTTATTGATTATAGCCGTAGGAATCATTTTGTTCAATATTATAAAAATGAAACAATAAAAACCAAAATATTAATATTAAAAATTTAAAGTTATGAACACAAAATCAAAAACAGCATTGGGTATCTTAGGAGGCGTAGCAGTAGGAGCTGCGGTAGGAATGTTATTTGCACCCGCAAAGGGTAAGGACACCAGAAGAAAAATTAAGTCCAACGCCAACGATTTGAAATGCAAAGCAGAAGACGGACTCAACAAACTTACTAAAGATGCCAAGGAAAAACTGAGCAACGTTTCAGAAAAAGTATCCCACACCTTCAAAAGTAATGTGGATAAGGCACAAAACTTAGTAAAAGAAGTGGAAACCGAACTAGATGCACTGAAATAATTTTTTAAACACCAAATCACAAAAAATTATATTATGATCAACATTATCGCATGGATTATTTTCGGGCTAATAGCAGGAGCTATCGCAAAATTTTTGAAACCCGGAGTTGATAGTCAAGGTTGGATAGCTACCATCATCATTGGTATTGTAGGAAGTATGGTAGGCGGATATTTGGGACGATTGTTCTTCGGACAAGGAGTAACCAATGAGGTATTCAGTCTATACAGTATGGGAATGTCTGTAGTAGGAGCTATTATTGTATTGTTTGTGTACAATATGGTAACCGCCAAAAGATAAATTTTTCATTTTTTTAAAACTACTCAATGTTTTAATTTTTTCATTTCAAAAGAGGTTTATTAAAAAAGAGGCTATTTCAATAATTGTGAAACAGCCTCTTTTTATTTTTTATTTCTAAAATTTAGTCACTCCTTAATTCACTCCTTTTTCTTTCATAATTTTGTTGAGCTTTTTCAAAATAGATAAGCCCAGTAAAGTTGCTAAAAGCAACAACCCAAAATTTACCCAAAAGAAGTTGGCTTTGTTTTCGTAATCGTACCACATACTTGCCAAAACTCCGGAAAGTTTGTTGCCAATAGAAGTAGACAAGAAGAATCCTCCCATCATAAGAGCCGTAAGTCTGGGTGGCGAAAGTTTGGAAACCAAGGATAATCCCATAGGTGAGAGACACAATTCTCCCACGGTAATTACCCCATATGCAGCAACCAGCCAAAGAGCAGAAACCTTAACAGCACCATTATCCCCTGCATAAACAGCTCCTATCATCACCAAACAACTCAAAGCAGAGATAAATAATCCCAATACGATTTTACTTGGCGTTGTTGGCTCTTTGCCTTTTCTACGGAGCATCATGAAAAATCCTACCACCACAGGAGTAAGTACTACTACCCAAAACGGATTAATGGATTGAAACAATTCAGTATTATATACAAACAATGGTTTCTCAGGGTTGGCTTCAAGGTTTGCTCTTTGCTGCGAAGAAACATTACGAAAATAAACATCTTTCCCCTGTTCTTTGATGGCTTCTCCACCTTCATCTTTTTTTGCCTGGAATTGCTCATCAAATACAGGAACCTCTTGGGTTTTATAATCTTTGGAGTCTACCAAGTAAATACTTTTCAGAGGTTTTTCTGCCACTTCGGGAATACTTCTGTCAGTATAGTAATTTGCCCAGCGTGTGAGAGCTGTTCCGTTTTGTTTGAACACCGCCCAAAACATTAAACTCACGGCAAATATTGCTAAGAGTGCTCCGATAGGTCGTTTATCGTCTTTATTAGCCCTCATATAAAGCGAGACATAGAATATAATAACCGGAATACAGGCAAATATAAAGGCATCTGTACTATCGCTCTTAAAGATATTTCCCGGAATAATCCATCCTAAAACACCTGCAGCAATAGCCGGAACAAAAACTTTCAACAAAATTCCTGAAATTCCCATATCACCATCTTGCTTAGGTTTGAGAATGTTAGCATGAACAATGTGTTTTCTGCCCAAAGTAAAAATAATTAATCCTATAAACATTCCTACACCGGCAGTTATAAATGCTTCTCCCCAACCAAACTTGTTACGCATAAAAGCAGCGATGATATTACAAATAAAAGCTCCTATGTTGATGCCCATATAGAAAATATTGTACCCTGCATCTTTATTGGCTTTATACCGATCTTCGGTGTACAAATTCCCCAAAAGGGTAGAAATACTGGGTTTAAAGAAACCATTGCCTACAATAATAAACCCCATAGAAAGATAAAACATGGAAACTTCTTTAAAAAGTCCAAGTCCAATGTAGCCTAAGCCCATCAAAATCCCACCAATATAGATGGCTTTTACATATCCCAAAATACGGTCTGCCAAAAAACCACCCAAAAACGGTGTAAGATAAGTAAGTGCTATAAAAGTCCCGAAGATATCATCGGCATTTTTATCATCAAATGCCAAACCACCGGTATCTTTAGGGTCAATCATATACAATACAAAAATACCAAGAATGAGATAGTACCCGAAACGTTCCCACATCTCGGTAAAAAACAGGTAAGGTAAACCTTTAGGGTGTTTACTGTTATTCGACATATTATTTTTTTATTATTTTAATTTAAAAGCGTTGTACATTTTTGCGTTTTGAGTGTGACGATGTGCGTGTGGCGTTAGAAGAATGATTGCAAAGCTGTATAAAAATGTTTCATCAACCAACAACCATCAAGCAACATCTACTTCTTCAAACTTCTGAAACCCATTTCGTATAGAGCAAAAGAAAGTAAATCGGTATTTTCGTTGATTACTTGCTCTGTTGAGCGTCCTGCTCCATGCCCTGCGTTTACTTCAATCCTAATTAAGGTAGGATTGGTACAAGATTGTTTTTCCTGTAATTCTGCTCCAAATTTGAATGAATGTGCCGGCACTACCCTATCATCGTGATCACTTGTAATAATCATGGTAGAAGGGTAACAGGTTTTTGCTTTTACCTGATGAACCGGTGAATACGATTTCAGGTACTCAAACATGGCTTTATTATCGTTTGCTGTTCCGTAATCATACGCCCAACCTGCACCTGCAGTAAAGGTATGATAACGCAACATATCCAAAACTCCTACCCCCGGAAAAGCCACTTTTGCCAAGTCCGGACGCATGGTCATAGTTGCACCAACTAAGAGTCCTCCATTGGAACGCCCCGAAAGTGCCATATAATTTTTAGAGGTATAACCTTTTGCTTGTAGATATTCTCCTGCAGCAATAAAATCATTGAATACATTTTTCTTCTGCATTTTGGTTCCTGCATCGTGCCACTTTTTACCATATTCGCCACCACCGCGGATATTAGGCACAGCATAGATTCCGCCATTTTCCATCCAAATAGCATTCACTACCGAAAAAGCAGGCTGCAAACTAATGTTGAATCCTCCATAAGAGTACAAAATTGTTGGGTTTTTGCCATCGAGCTTTATCCCTTTTTTGTAGTTAATCATCATCGGGATTTTAGTCCCGTCAGACGATGTATAGAAAACCTGTTCAGAAATATAGTCTTCCGGATTGAATTTTACTTTAGGTT
This sequence comes from Cloacibacterium sp., assembly GCA_017995195.1. Taxonomy (GTDB): domain Bacteria; phylum Bacteroidota; class Bacteroidia; order Flavobacteriales; family Weeksellaceae; genus JAGOJI01. The sequence continues at coordinate 6,920 of JAGOJI010000006.1, read as the reverse complement.
TTTGGTATACCTCAGATTTTCCTGTTTCTACATTGTATTTGTAAATTGTAGAAGGCATTATGTAATTGGTAAACGAATAGTACAGGTCTTTTTCCTTTTCTTTGCCTCCGAAACCACTTACATTTCCTTTGCCCGGAAGGCTAATTTCACGAATCATTTTTCCTTTCAAATCGTATTGTTTTACAATATCGATGGCATCTTGCATATAGGTTGCAAAAAAATATCCTCCTCCGGTGGTAATGCCCAAAACATTCTCGGTTTGTGGAATTACATCTACCCAAGTTTCAGGTTTTGGATTCTGAATGGTGGTTTTTACCAAACGCATATTGGGAGCATCTTTGTCGGTAAAAATAAATAATTCGTCGCCTTGTGTTTCTACAATATCTACATTGTAATCATACCCCTTAATAACCGGAATAAAATCTGAATTATTCTTTAAATCTTTGATGTAAAGCTCGTTTCCATTGGTAGAATTGGCCGCTGAAATAATAAGGTATCTTTGGTCATCTGAAACTCCTGCACCTATGTATCTTCTTTTGAAGTTTTCTCCACCGATAATCAATTGGTCTTCCGATTGTTTGGTGCCCAGTTTATGAAAATAAACCTTGTGTGTATCGGTTTTTGCTGAAAGCTCACTACCTTTGGGTTTGTCGTAGCTGGAGTAGTAAAAACCTTCATCGCCCAACCACGAGATACCGCTAAATTTAACATCTACCAGTGTCTCATCTATTTTTTCTTTGGTTAAAGCATTGAGGATAATGATTTTATTCCAATCCGAACCACCTTCGGAAATGCTATAGGCTACTAAGTTTCCTTTTTTGTTGAAGGATACATTAGCTAAAGAAGTGGTTCCTTTTTCAGAAAATTTGTTGGGATCCAGAAAAACTTCGGTAACCCCTTTGGCATCTTTTCGGTAAAGTACCGATTGTGCCTGAAGCCCATCATTTTTATAAAAATAGGTATAGTCTCCTTCTTTAAACGGTGCCGAAATTTTCTCGTAATTCCAAATTTCTTTCAGTTGATTTTTAATTTCGGATCGGAAAGGGATTTTATCTAAATAAGTGTTGGTTACTACATTTTGTTCTTTTACCCATGCTTTGGTATCCTCGGCACGGTCGTCCTCGAGCCAACGATAAGGATCGGCTACTTGGGTTCCAAAGTAAGTATCCGCTACTGTTCCTTTTTTTGTTTCGGGATATTTCATACTTGGTGTGGTTGGTTGTTGTGTTGTACATGCAGTAAGGCTTACGGCAGCTACTGCAATGCTGAATTGTTTTAGGTTCATATATAGATAAATTTATTTTTAAAGAGTGTATGCAATCACCATCTTCATTGGTATTGTCTTTATAACAAAACTTGTTAGTGGTAATTTCATAAAATTTTAATTTTACCAAAAATAAACAAAAAATATGAATCGTTTAAGTATCAATTAAATCTGTTTTAGAATTTATAATAATACTACACTAAGGGTCTGTTTGAATATCGGAAAATGTTTAAATTTATTTAGAACATTACGGTTTTGTTCAAATGTATTTTTGTAAAATCCTTACTTTTGTCAAAATTAAAATCGAATGCAAACTACGGACACGGTTCTTATGATAGAGCCAATAAAATTTGGCTTCAACGCAGAAACTGCACAGAATAATTATTTTCAAATAAACTCAGAAAACGCTGAAACGCAATCTAAAGCGTTGCAAGAATTCAATAATTTTGTAGAAAAACTTCGCAATAAAGGGATTAATGTAATTACCATAAAAGATACTTTAGAACCTCATACTCCGGATTCTATCTTCCCGAATAACTGGATTTCTATGCACAATGACGGAACGGTAGTGCTGTATCCAATGTGTGCCGTAAACAGACGTTGGGAACGTAGAAATGATATTTTAGAAATGCTAAAAGAGAAATTTCTGGTAAAAGAAATCGTAGATTTATCGGCTCCTGAAAATGAAGGCAAATTTTTGGAAGGAACGGGAAGTATGATTTTTGACCATGATAATAAAATTGCGTATGGTTCTGTCTCTTTGAGGCTTGATGAAAAGTTGTTCAGAGAGTTTTGTGAGAAATTTGGTTTTACACCTGTAGTTTTTCATTCTTACCAAACAGCGAATAATGAGAGATTACCAATTTACCACACCAATGTAATGATGTGTGTTGCGGATCAATTTGTAGTGATTTGTTTGGATTGTATTGATGATGAAACCGAAAGAAAAAATGTAGCAGAAACCATCAAAAATTCAGGGAAAGAAATTATTGAAATTTCTGAAAACCAAATGCAACAATTTGCAGGAAATATGCTTCAAGTACAAAATTCTGAAGGAAAGAAGTTCTTGGTAATGAGCGAAACAGCATACAAATCTCTAAATTCTGAACAAGTTTCTAACATTGAAAAACATTGTGAAATCATCTATTCCAACCTTGAAACCATAGAAACTAATGGCGGAGGAAGTGCAAGATGTATGTTGGCAGAGGTTTTTTTGCCAAAGAAATGACTTCACAGGTTTTAATTGGTTAAACTTGTAGGAATAGTCAAAAAATAACTTTCTACTGAAAAGCATAAAAAATCACGAGCAAAATTTCGCTCGTGATTTGGTAATGAAAAATTTAGTTTTATATGAAGAGATTGTGATTAGTTTCCTGTTCTGTTTTTGATGTCTTTGTTGGCACCTTCTATCTCACGGGCTTTTTGTAGTTTTTTGTTCCCGAAATTGTAGGTAATGGTAGCTACAAATCTTCTTTTGTATTGGTTTTGGTCTATAAAATTGTAATCTCCATTGCTTTGTATACCTCTAATTTTGATTTCGCTAGTGTGGAAGATGTCTCTTGCCGAAAAGTTGAAGGTAAAATCGTTCCACATTTTTTTGATAGATAAATCTAACCCGTGGAAAGGCTCTAACTTCCCTATCTCAATCATCAATCCTGAAAGATAGTTGTAATTTACGCCTAAGAATAAATCCTTTTTACTGCTCAATCTAATATTGTTATTCAAGTTTACGCCAAAATAAGTGGTACTGAAATCAATCACATTTCTATTAAAAACGATTTCGTTATACGTATCAGTAGGATCGCCCGTTACTTCGCCTTTGTAGATGTTGCGTCCCAAAAAAAAACTATTGTTGGCATTCCAAATCCCTTTGAAGAACTGTTTTTGCATTCCTACGGAAACCGACATTTCTTGCTTATTTCCATAGTTATTTCGGATATACGCCAACACATTCTCTCCTGTAGCGGTCTTTATTCCTTGAAGTGGAATCTGATCCGAAGCATTTTTCACATAACTATAATTAAGATTGAGGAAATACGCACTTTTGTACATATACATGAACTCTTGGTTGTAGTAAGATTCGGGTTTTGCAAACGGATTATTTTGCACATAGTTGGTAGCGGTAAGAAATATTTTAGTTGGCGAAATAGCCCAAAACTGTGGTCTTTCCACTCTACTGCTAAAACTGTACGAAAAACTATGATTTTGGTTAGGATTATAGTTGACGCTTGCAAAAGGTAAAAAATTGTTGTTATTCCTGTCAAAAGTTTTGTTTTCGTTCACTACATTTCCTGTTGCTTGGGTTATTTCGTAACGAATGCCCAATTTAGTCGCCCATTTTTCGCCAAAATTTTTCTCTACAGTTGTATAAAAACTTGGGATTCTTTCGGTATAGATGAAATGGTTAGATGCCTTTGCATCTGCTCCGGTTGGCGGAATAAGTTTTATGTTTTTAGTATCACTATCAGTTTTGGTATCGTTGTAGCTTGCACCTATGCTCAGGGTGTAGTCTTTCTTCAGTTTTTGAATATAATCTACCAAAATTCCGTAGTTATCTACCTTCATAGGAATTTCTTGACTGAATCTTAGTGCAGTAGAAACATCGTTTTGATTTGCATTTTGTTTGTAAGTAGAGCTCATAATATCCTCTTTTTTTCGGTAATTGAGGTAAGAAGAACTTGCACTTATTTTACTGCCTTTGTCATCGGTCTTCAGTTCGTAGTTGAGGGTTACGGTGTTGTTGGACGAAGTAGAAGTACCATTGTTCTCGGTTCTGGTGTAGGACTTGGTGTTGGTTTTTAAGTCCGTATAAATATTGTATAAATTGGTTTTGAGTGCATCACTTCGGTATTCTCCGTTGCTATAGAAGAGGCCGATGTTTTGTTTCTCGGTAATTTGATAATCGGCATTGATGTATCCTCCAAAATCTTTGCTGAGTTCATCAATATTTCCTTCGGAGGTTTGCCGGAAAGCGTTATCGTTTCCATTAGTAAGGAACATGGTTTGCCTTCTGTTGTTTGCACCAAAATTAATGCTGGTATTCATCCCAAATTTTCCTTTTCTGTAGTTGAGGCTTGCCACAGCAGACTGACTATTGAAATAGCGTTGTGCATTTTCAAATTTCAGATTTCCATTGATCCCGTCGGTTGGTTTTTTCTTGAGGACGATATTGATGATTCCTTGATTACCTTCTACGGCAAATTCACTGGAAGGCACGGTAATTACTTCAATTCGTTGGATATTTTCCGAAGACATATTTTTCATCATTTCAATAACAGCTTCGGGCGACATATTGGATTTTCTACCATTGATGTAGATAATAACATCATTCTTTCCTAAAATTTTCAGAGATTTTTCGTCTGTGGTGGAAACCAAAGGTGTTTCCTTAAGCAAATCAAAAGCATTGGTTCCCTTTGCAATGGGAGAACTGGCTACATCGTATACCATTCTGTCTGCTTTTTTATGGAAGACTTTTTTGGTTAAAGTCACTTCTTTGATGTCTTTGGTTTTTTCTGAATCTTTTTTAGGACTCTCTTGTGCAAAAGCAAGTGTACTTGCTAATAATCCAATGCTCAGGTAAATCGTTCTCATAATTTTTTTGTTTTTGGTTGTTATAGAATATTTTGTGACCGGTGTTTTGTACAGTAATTTGTTTTGTATGTTATTTTACATTGCAAAGATATATTATTATTTTAGTATCTTGCAATACAAAGTAGTAAAATATTTTAATAATAAAGTATAATCATCTGATTATCAAAAACAAAAATTTTATTTATTATCAATTAAGACAAGTCATATCCTAAAAACATTACCTCTCATTCCAAAATATTAGAAAAAAAATCGATTAATAATTGTTTTGGTCTGATATTTATTAATTTTATTGCATCTCAAACCACTTATTAATGCTTAGTAAACAAAAACAATTGACCCGCTACAAAACTTTAGCTACAGGGCTTTTCGTGCTCATGCTCATTGTTTTTTTAGTTTTAACCTGGCTTCAGAAAAGCCATAGTGACTCGTGGATAGGCTATGTTCGTGCTTTTTCCGAAGCTGCCATGGTAGGTGCTTTGGCTGATTGGTTTGCTGTAACTGCCCTATTTCATCATCCTTTGGGGCTCAAAATTCCGCATACCAATCTCATCGAAAACAGCAAGGAACGTATCGGCGATAACTTGGGAAATTTTGTCGTAGAAAATTTTCTTTCGCCCAAAAACATCAAACCCTATATTCAAAATCTAAAAATCTCCCACTTTGTAGGAGATTGGCTCTCTAAGGAAAGGAATCAATCGCTTCTAATTACTGAAACCACCAACATTGTAACCAACATACTCCATCAATTAGATGATACCTCTGTGGTGCAGTTCATTAATCATAAAACCAAAGAAATGGCTAATGACCTAAAAATCAACAACATTGTATCCGGAGGTATTCATTATTTGGTCGAAAAAAACGATCATCAAAAATTGATTTCTCATTTTTCTTCTCAGATAAAAAATTATGTCTCAGAAAATCAAGAACTTATAAGAGAACGTGTAAAAAAAGGAAGCTACAGCCTTATTCCCAGTTTTGTAGATCATAAAATAGCCGAAAAAATTTCCGATGGATTATCCGGTTATTTCGAAGAGATTGAAAATACACCGGAGCACCCAATAAGACAAGAAATCACCAAAAAACTCTATGAATTCTCTAATGATTTGAAAGAGAATCCCAAATGGGAAAAAGAATTTAATGAGATTAAAAATGATTTTTTAAGTGATACTAAACTCAATGAATACACACAAGATATTTGGATTTCTTTGAAAAAAACATTAACCAAAGAACTTTCGGAAGAGAATTCCTCGCTTAAAAACTATATCCGACGCAACTTGTTGGAGTTCTCACAAAACCTAAAGCAAGATCCAATTCTTCAAAACAAAATAGATAATTGGGTTCGTATAACTGCCTATCGCTATATTCTAAAAAACACCAATCAGTTTTCGAGCCTTATTAGCAATACGGTAGGCAATTGGCAAGGCAGAGAGCTTAGCCAAAAACTGGAATTGGAGGTCGGAAAAGACCTACAGTTTATTAGGATTAATGGGACTTTGGTCGGTGGCTTGGTTGGTCTACTCATCTATACCATTAGCCAATGGATTTAGTATAGATAAGAATAGCGATTGAAGAGAAATTTTCCGTTACCATAAAATACTGTAAAATAATTTCGTGTGTTTGTTGTAATTCTTTGTTTACGAACGGATCGGGGAATTACGAAGACAAAAAACACTTTTTTCACTACCAGAAGCAAAAACTAAATTAATAAAATTGGAAGTAGAAAAGTTTTTTGCGGGTATTTTCTAGAATATTTCTGAGATTTCCTTCAACCCCGCATCTTGCAAAGCCCATGCTAGCTGTAGTGCTTTTATTTCTTTTTTATAAGTTTATTAAATCCACTTGAAACATAGTTTTGGGTATTTGAATCTATAAAATACTTATTAGAAATCTGTAAATATGCTATATTTTCAAATTCTAAATCTTTTAAATAGAGAATATCATTTTTGATTAAATAAGAGCCATTCCAATATTGAAAAATATGTGGTGAATATTCCGAAATTTTAAAAGTATTATCTTCATATAATGTAATGTATGATTTTGCGTTCGACTCAATATAGTATTCTGA
>JAGOJI010000126.1 GCA_017995195.1 Cloacibacterium sp. | reverse complement strand
CCTTTTCCGTTGCATTTGTCGCATTTGCAAGTAGCATCTACAGGCTTGGTAAACCATACTCTACTGCTAAAGCGGAAAGTTCTGTCGGTTAATGCTCCTACAGGGCATACATCAACCATGTTTCCTGAAAAATCGTTGGTAATCGCTTTGTTGAGATAAGTGGAAATCTCGGCGTGCTCTCCTCTGAAAAGGATTCCCTGCTCTCGCTGATCCGTAAGTTGATTAGCAACCAAAACACATCGTGCACAGAGAATACAACGATTCATATGTAGTTTGATATTTGGACCTATATCTTCCGGTTCAAATGTTCTTCTTTCGAATTCGGTTCTGGTAGATTCTACCCCATATTCGTATGCCAAATCCTGCAAATGGCATTCTCCGGCTTGGTCGCAAACGGGACAATCTAAAGGGTGATTAATCAGCAAAAATTCAGTGACTCCTTCTCGAGCTTCCTGTGTTTTTTCGGACTGAAGATTCTTTACCTCCATTCCGTCCATCACGTTTGTTCTACAACTCGCTACCAGTTTTGGCATGGGTCGCGGATCTGCTTCGGAACCTTTAGAAACCTCTACAAGACAGGTGCGGCAACGCCCTCCACTGTTTTCTAATTTGCTGTAATAACACATCGCAGGAGGCACAGATTTCCCGCCGATTTGTCTTGCGGCTTCCAAAATGGAAGTTCCCGGCAATACTTCGGTGGTTTGCCCGTCGATGGTTACTTTAATTTTTTTAATTTCTTCGCTCATATTTCAAAATTTTAGATTTTAGATTTTAGATTTTAGATTTTAAATAAAAATCCTATTCTAAATATCTTTTGAATTATATTCTATAATCTACCAGTCAGTTAATTTTTTAATGTTTCAATTTCTTAATTCCTAATTTCTTTAGTAATTAAGAATTCTGTGGCTTTGTTTTATTTTTACAAAAAAGCACGTTTTATCATTAAACATTAAGACTATTAGTTTATTTTTATTTATTTTCTCTTATTAAATATATATCCAATCCCAAAATTAACTTGTCCGAAAACAAAATCGTGAGACGCTTTGTTGGGGCTATTGGTCAATGTTGTTTTTACATCGGGCATATTAATATAGCCAAATTTCCCTTCTACTCTTGCCATCCAGCGTTTCCAAAAAACAAAATTGATATTGGCTCTAGCATCAAGCCCAAAACCTGCTACATGAAAACGGTCGCTTCTCTCGAAACCGAAAAGTTTTACATTACTTTTCGGGAACAAAATTCCAGCTCCACCTCCATAAGACCATAAAATATCTACTTTTTCTTTGCTAAGAAGTGTTTTATATTTCTCCAAGCCTATGTTCACATAGTTCAAACCATCAGTATGCTCAAAGGTTAAAAATTTTTCATCGGTAAGGTTTACTTTTCCGTTTTGAACCATGGCTGCATAAACAGGATCTGAGATGTTTCCTGTAAAATCTACCGTTTGGTTTTGATCCATCACATACTTCATATGGTCTGTACCTCCTACTATTGCTAAATTATCTTTGATAAAGTATCCAAATCTGAAATTAAATTGTGGTTTAGAAACTTCACCCGGGTTAATGTAATCCCAACTCAAATCCGATGGTCTGTCGTGTGCTACTACATTATGCAGCATAAAATTGTAGCCATCTCCTTTGAAAACAATATCCGAGTTACTAAAACCGGCTCTGTTCCAACCCCAAAAAACAAACATTACTCCTTTTTTGGTAAGAGGATTTTGAATTGAATTGACTTTATCCATCATCTTCACAGTATCTTTTTCTTGTCCAAATGCTAAGTTTAAACTTAGAAATACGGTAAAGATTACTACTAATTTTTTCATTGTATCGGGTGATTCTTATTTTCAATATTTACTTTGAGTCTCTTTTTTATGCTTGATTTTCTATTACGGGTAGTGGATCGGCATAATTTGCTAAACCATAGTTCTGAGTGAGACACAATTCCGGATTCTTCACGTGCCATTCAAATTCGTCTCTGAAATGACGAATAGCGGCTGCTACAGGCCATGCTGCAGCATCACCCAATGGGCAAATCGTATTTCCTTCAATTTTTCGCTGAATATCCCAAAGCAAATCAATGTCTTCCATAGTTCCTTTTCCTTGCTCTATTTTCTTTAGAATTCGGTACATCCAACCTGTTCCTTCACGACATGGCGTACATTGTCCGCAACTTTCGTGCATATAGAAATGTGCCAAGGTTAGGGTATGTTTTACAATACACTGGTCTTCATCTAATACGATGAAACCTCCTGAACCCATCATAGTACCTGTAGCGAATCCTCCGTCTGCCAAGGATTCGTAGTTCATAATTCTCGGTTCACCATTGATGGTTCTTAGCAACAAATTGGCAGGTAAAATTGGGACAGAACTTCCGCCCGGAATACAGGCTTTCAGTTTTTTACCATTTGGAATTCCTCCACAATATTCATCGGAATAGATGAATTCTTCTACAGAAATCGTCATATCGATTTCGTAAACTCCCGGTTTATTGATGTTTCCACAAGCGGAAATAAGTTTGGTTCCGGTAGATCGCCCTACTCCTATTTTGGCATATTCGGCTCCTGTGATATTGATGATAGGCACCACAGCAGCGATAGATTCTACGTTGTTAACCACCGTAGGACATTGGTACAATCCTTTTACCGCAGGAAATGGCGGTTTCAAACGCGGGTTTCCACGTTTTCCTTCGAGGGATTCCAAAAGAGCAGTTTCTTCGCCACAAATATAAGCTCCCGCTCCTCTCTGAACATAAATTTCTAAATCGTAACCTGTTCCGAGAATATTTTTTCCTAAAAATCCGTTTTTCTTGGCTTCTTCTATGGCTTCCTCCAAAATATCGGGAATCCATGCAAACTCTCCTCTGATATAAATGTACGACGTATTAGCTCCCAATGCAAACGAGGAAATAATCATTCCTTCTATCAACAAATGGGGAATATACTCCATCAAATATCGGTCTTTGAATGTTCCGGGTTCGGACTCGTCGGCATTTACTACCAAATATCTTGGTATTCCTTCCGGTTTTGCGAGAAAACTCCATTTCATTCCTGTTGGGAATCCCGCACCACCACGACCTCTAAGCCCGGAAGTTTTTACTTCTTCTACAATTTGGTCGGGCGTCATCTTCAAGGCTTTTTCTACGGCATCATAGCCACCTTGTTTACGGTAAACATCGAAATAGCGAATACCTTCTATATGTGCGTCTTTAAGTAAAAGTTTTTTACTCATTTTTATTTGCTTTTAGCAATTCGCTTTGGGCAATTTGCTTTATTTTAATTAAACTTTATCTTCATTTAAAATCTAAAATTTAGACTTTAAAATTTATTTTAATCCAAAGCCAGTTGTCCCTGTCTACAAAGTTCCAGGATTTCGTCTACCTTATCTTTGGTTAAATTTTCGTGGTAGAATTTACCCAATTGCATCATGGGTGCATAGCCACAAGCTCCGAGACATTCTGCGGGTTTCAATGTAAACAAACCATCTGCAGTGGTTTCTCCTGCTTTTATATTTAATCTTTCTTTGATGTGGTTGATGATGTCATCGCTTCCCCGCACCATACACGGACCTGTCTGGCAAACTTCTAATACGTATTTCCCAACAGGTTTCATATTGAACATCGTGTAGAACGTTGCCACTTCGTATACTTCAATTGGTTTAATTGATAGTAAACCTGCCACATAGTCCATCACAGGGACATCTAACCAGCCTCCAAATTCTTTCTGTGCCAAATGCAACACAGGAATTAGAGCAGATTTTTGCCTTCCCTCGGGATATCTGGCGATAATTTGATGAACTTTTTCTAAAGTTTCCGGTTTAAAAGCAATTGTTTCACTCATTTTTTAGTTTCTGTAAAATGTATAATGTACAAGGTACAAATATTTAATTTCTATAATGTGTACATTGTACATAGTACATTGTACTTATTTACGATTTTATGCGTCTAATTCTCCTGCAATCACGTTCATACTACTCATGGTAAGAACCGCATCGGAAATCATGGAGCCTTTAATCATCTCAGGATATGCCTGATAATAAATAAAGCAAGGTCTTCGGAAGTGCAGTCTGTAAGGTGCTCTTCCTCCATCGCTAATTAAATAGAAACCTACTTCTCCGTTTCCTCCTTCTACACAATGATAGACTTCTCCTACAGGAATGTCCTGCTCGCCCATCACAATTTTGAAATGATAGATAAGGGCTTCCATTTTGGTATATACATCGGCTTTTTCCGGCAAGTAGAAATCCGGAACATCTGCATGGAAATTACCTTCCGGTAAGTTTTCGTAAGCATTTTTGATGAGTTTGTAACTCTCCCAAATTTCGGTTTGGCGTACCATGAATCTATCATAGGTATCTCCTGCCGTTCCTACAGGAATTATGAAATCGAAATCGTCGTAAGAAGAATATGGCTGAGCCACTCTTACATCATAATCTACTCCTGCCGCTCTTAGGTTAGGGCCTGTAAAGCTGTAAGACAAGGCTCTTTCTGCACTTATAGGTCCTGCCCCTATGGTACGATCCATAAAGATACGGTTACGCTCCAACATGGTACAAAATTCCTGAAATCTTTTAGGGAAGTTTTTAAGAAAATCCTTTAGTAATTCATGAAATTTAGGGCTAAAATCTCTTTCGAAGCCACCTATTCTTCCGATATTGGTGGTTAATCTCGCCCCTGAAACCTGTTCGTACATATCGTAGATACGTTCTCTGTCCTGAAAAATATAGGTAAAGCCCGTAATAGCTCCGGTATCTACCCCTATTACTCCATTGCAAATCAAATGGTCGTCAA
>JAGOJI010000125.1 GCA_017995195.1 Cloacibacterium sp. | reverse complement strand
TGCCTGGTTAGACGGCTTCAAGGCTTTGCTGATAAGATTTGAAACACTGGATATTACTTGGAAGAATATGCACTTTTTGGCGTTTTCCTTAAGACTAATTAAAAAATTAAAAGTTTAAACAACTTCATGATATAGATGGTGTCTTTAATTCGAAAATGTTTATTTTTATCGAAATTAATTTGTGTTTTTCATGTCTCAGGAACAGCCTTTTTTGTACAAAATATCCGGTGTTATCTCCAATTTTTTTAATCCAATGGTGTCTTTGGTTATCTATTTTATTTATTTTAGTTGTAAAAAATTGACTTGGAGTGAGGCTCTCCAAAAGTTTCTTCCCGTTATTTTGTTGTTGATTTTGCCCATCAGCCTTTGGATTTTTTGGAATGTAAAAAAAGGAAAATACAGCAATATGGATGTTTCCAATAGAGAACAGCGAAAGAGTCTTTATGTTTTCATTATTGTATTGAGTGTCTTATACATGATATACGATTATTATAAAAATGATTCTTTGGATTGGGTATTGGTATTTTTAATTGTGCTTTTGTTGTTGATGCAGATTAGTAATTATTTTATCAAAAGTTCCATGCACACGAGCCTCAATGTTTATGTAGCGGCTTTGTTTTTTTATATCAATCCTGTTTCCGGGATGATTTGGTTGGGGATTGCCATTGTGGTAGGTATTACCCGAATTATTCTTAGAAGGCATACACTTCAGGAGGTTTTAATGGGTGGCTTATTGGCAACAATAGTTTCATTTATGTACCTTTATGTAGCGATTAATATGGGAGTTGGTTGTTAGGTGTAAAGTCGTAAATTGTTAGTCGTAAAGTCGTTAGATATGGATAACCTACGAACTGTTAATTACCAACCATCAACTATCAACCACCCGCCAAATTAATTTAAAATCAGTATATTTAACCTCGATTAAATTTGAAAATTTATGATTTTGCTTACTCCTTCGGAAGAAAGTGTAATGTTTGTGATGTGGAAACTCAACAGTGCCTATATGCGAGACATTATGAATGCTTATCCCGAACCCAAACCTCACCAAAATACGGTTTCTACTTTTCTTAAGAATTTGGTGGAAAAAAAGTTTTTGACGACCACTCAAGAAGGTAGAATTTTCCATTATACGGTACATTTTTCGGAAAGCGAATATAAGCGACAAACGCTTAAAAATTTTGTAGACCAATATTATAATGGTGTGGGTTTTGATTTACTTAAAGGTCTTTTGTCTGAAAAACTAATTGACGCAAAGGAAATAGAAAAACTTATTTCCCTCACCGAAAAAACAGAAAAAAAAGAAGGCAAGAAAAAAAAGAAAAAGAAGAGAAAAGAGTGAGTGCTAAAAATATTGTAAATAATTGGGAATAAATACTTTAAAAAAAGTTTTTACACAAAGTCACCAAATACTTGCACAAAGGGTCACTAAAATTATCTTTTAAAATTCTGAATTGGTAATATGACCTTAAAAAAACAACAAATATCCACATAATGAAAGAAAAATTAAAACAAATTTTCGGTAGAACCGATGAGGTGCTTTCCGAGTATGCTTTTGTGTTGTTGGTAGCATTATTAACAGCCGTAAGTAGTATTGCTCTGCACGAGAATTCTCGTTATTATTGGGATAATTATTCGGAAAGTAACAGGCAAATTATTGAACAAAGTAGCCATGTATTTACCAAATTTGCTTGGGTGTCGGCTTTGGGAATTTCTCTGCTTTTTGCCTTGAATATTCTGTCTCAAAGAATAGGCAGAAAGCTTTTGCTTAATGTAACGGGAATTGTTTTTCTTATTTTGTACTATCTCTTATTTCTTCCCGAAGAAAAGCAGGATTTTGGTATTGTGCATACAACCGTACTTGTTGTTTCGTTTGTGCTGTCTCATTTGTTGGTGGCTTTTGTAGCATTTATCAACCGAAGAGAAATCGAACTCAATTTTTGGCAATACAACAAGAATTTATTCATCAATACTTTTCTTACACTTGTTTTTACGGGTGTTTTAACCGGTGGTATTGAGTTGGCTGTGTTGGCGGTAGATAAGCTCTTCGACTTTAATTTTAACAACAGAATTTATTTCAATATTTTTTTGTTTTTATCCATTTTTGGGAGTTGCTTTATTTTTCTTTTGTTTAACGAGAAAGGACTACAGTATTTAGAACAAGAAGAGGATTACCCTGTTGTATTGAAGTTTTTTACGCAGTATGTGCTCATTCCTTTGCTTATTATTTATGCTGTTATTCTTTATTTCTATGCCGGAAAAATTGTAATGAGTTGGAGTTTGCCTCGCGGCTGGGTTTCGTACCTTATTTTGGCTTATAGTCTTGTGGGGATTTTGGCATTATTACTGGTTTATCCGCTCAAAGAACATTCGGCAAAAAGCTGGGTAAAGGTGTTTTCCAAAATATTTTACTTTACACTCGTTCCTCTTATTGTTCTTCTGTTTATCGCTATTTTTACCAGAATTTTAGAATACGGATATACCGAAAATCGCTATTTTGTTTTGCTATTAGCCATTTGGCTGAGTGTGGTGGTTCTGTATTTTATTATGTACAAAAAAGCAAGTATTCGGTTTATTCCGATAAGTCTTTTTGTTTTTGGGTTATTTGCTTTGGTTTTTCCTTATTTCAATACTTTTAGCGTAGCCAAAAGAAGCCAGAAAACAGGCTTACAGCAGATTTTAACTGAAAATAACCTGCTTACCAACGGAAAAATTGATTTTAAAAAAGCGGTAAGGAGTGATATTGCAGATGAAATTGCCGAAAAATTTCAGTTTCTGAACGAGAGAAAAGAACAAGAGTTTTTGCTGAATTTTATTGTTGAAGACAAAAAATCAAAGGAAATAAGAGAAATACTCTTCCATGACAGAAATAGGTGGTATGTACAACCGGAAATAAGAAATTTGTTTACCAATGTTGTTACTACAGAGCAGGAATCGGAATCTAATAACAACTTTTCTATTGTAGCTCGTCGTAGTGTATTTAAAACTTTAGGCTACGACTATGCTATTTCGCTTGCACTTGCTCACAATAACGAGAAATATGAATTTGAAAATTGCGTGATAGAAATAGAAAAAAAATTCCCTTTTAATGAGGAAGTTGTATACAAATTAAAACTAAAAAAATCCGGAAAAGATTGGAAAGAATATAATTTGGTGCCTTTTATGAAAGAATTCACTAAACAATACCAAGGAAGAAAAGGAGAAGTAATGGTTGATGAAATCTCTCACGAATTTGAATTGGAAAACTATGTGTTGAAGATATACTGGGAAAGAATTAATATGTCTAAAGATGGTTTTTCAATATACGGAGAAGATTTTATACTGATTAAAAAGAAATAAAAAAAAGCGGCAAAAGCCGCTTTCGTTTTTTTAGTATCTGTTGTCTCTGTTGAAACCACCGCCACCTCTGTTTCCGCCTCTATCGTTGAAGCTTCTTTTTGGTCTATCTTCTCGTGGTTTAGCCACTGATACGTTAATTACTTTACCATCATATTCAGCTTGATTGAGTTCATCAATTGCTTTCTGACCTTGTTCGTCATTCATTTCAACAAAACCGAAACCTCTTGATCTCCCTGTTTCTCTATCCATGATTACTTTAGCCGAAGTGATATCACCATAGGCTGCGAAAAGTTCTTGCAAATCGTTATCTGTGATTGCATAACTTAAATTTGAAATAAAAATATTCATTATATAAAATTAAAAATGTAAAAATTGTCTTTGATTGATAAGTTAAAAGAAAAAGGATGAATATCTGTTATCTCAAATTATAAATCGGTGCAATATACAACAATAAATGTACTACAAAAGAATATATTATTTTTTTTTGTATTAATTTTCGTTTACACCTTTATTTATGGAGTTTTTCGTTAGAAATAATTTGAGATTCGAAGTTACAATCTCATTAAAACAATACAGAAACTCATATTATTTCATAATCCATAACTTTATAACCTTATAACTTCTTAACTTATTAACAGTAATAAAATTTCACCGATTATAACTTTAGAATCAAGAATTTCATTAAATTTAGCACAAATTTCAATACCATGTCCTATTATCCACTCCAGAGTATCCCGGATTATTACGGGATTGATGATTTGCTTACCGAAGAACACTTACTTATCCGCCAATCTGTACGAGATTGGGTACAAAGTTTTGTAATCCCCAAAATAGATGAAGCTGCACAGCACCACAAAGATATTCCTAATCTTATGAAAGAATTAGGGGCTATTGGGGCTTTAGGACCTTATATCCCCGAAGAATATGGTGGTGCCGGTCTCGACCAGATTTCCTATGGACTCATTATGCAAGAATTGGAGCGAGGCGATTCGGCGGTACGTTCGGCAGCGTCTGTACAATCATCGTTGGTCATGTTTCCTATCTATGAATTTGGGTCCGAAGAACAAAAGAAAAAATATCTTCCTCTTTTAGCCACCGGAGAATACATTGGTGC
Organism: Cloacibacterium sp.; assembly: GCA_017995195.1. Taxonomy (GTDB): domain Bacteria; phylum Bacteroidota; class Bacteroidia; order Flavobacteriales; family Weeksellaceae; genus JAGOJI01. Next base: position 366 of record JAGOJI010000125.1, on the reverse strand, counting down.
TTTTGGGCTTACAGAGCCGAATCATGGTTCCAATCCTGCCGGAATGGAAACTCATTATAAAGACATGGGAGATCATTATCTGCTCAATGGGGCAAAAATGTGGATTACCAACGCTCCCTTATGCGATATTGCCGTAGTATGGGCTAAAGGTGAAGATGGTAAAGTACGCGGAATGATTGTAGAAAGAGGCTACGAAGGTTTTACAACCCCCGAAACACACAATAAGTGGTCGCTTCGAGCGTCTAAAACAGGGGAATTGGTATTTCATAACGTGAAAGTTCCCAAAGAAAATCTTCTACCAAAAGTAGAAGGACTCAAAGGTCCTCTTTCGTGTCTCAATTCGGCGAGATACGGTATTTCGTGGGG
>JAGOJI010000048.1 GCA_017995195.1 Cloacibacterium sp. | reverse complement strand
TTTTTCACCGAACAAAGCCATTGCTCCTTCTTCCAAAGCTTTTTTGAAAGGAACGCTTCTTTTTTCGTCTAAAGCAATTCTTTCAATAATTTTTGAATTGACCAACTTTCCAACTTTGTCCAATTCCTCTTCCGTCATTTTATTGAAATGCGAAAAGTCGAAACGCAAATAATCGGGACCAACATAAGAACCTTTTTGTTCTACGTGTGTTCCTAAAGTTTCACGCAAAGCTTCGTGTAAAAGGTGTGTTGCCGAGTGATTTCGCATAATTTTTTCCCTACGCTCTTTATCTACAACCGCATGAAACGGAAAATCCAAATGTTTCGGCAGTTCTTCCGTAAAATGAACAATTAGATTGTTCTCTTTTTTGGTATTGATAATCGGAATTTTCTCAAAATTATTCTCGATGAAACCAGTATCACCAACTTGTCCACCGCTTTCTGCGTAGAAAGGCGTTGCCTGAAACACTAATTGATATTGTATTCCCGCTTTATTTTCGATTTTACGGTATTTGGTGATTTTTATTTCACTATCCAAATAATCGTAACCGATAAATTCTTCTCTTTCATCTTCAATCAAAACCGTCCAATCATACACTTTCATTTGGTTGGCTGATTTGGAGATATTTCTGGCTTCTTCTTTTGCCTTTTCAAATCCTTCTTGGTCAATTTGTAGATTTCTTTCTTCTGCGATAATTCTCGTTAAATCGTCAGGAAAACCATAGGTTTCATACAAATCAAAAACTTCATCACCCGGTAAAACGTTTCCACCTTTGGCTACGGTTTGTTCAATAAGTTTTTCAACACGAATTAATCCGTTTTCGATGTTTTGAAGGAAAGAGTTTTCTTCTTCTTTGATGACTTCTGTAACTAATTTTTCCTGTTTTACCAACTCTGGGAAAAACTCACCCATTTCGTTTTTCAGCACGGAAACCAATTTGAAAAGGAAAGGTTCCTTCATATCCAAAAATCGGTAAGAATAAGAAATAGCCCTCCTCAAAATCCTACGAATAACATATCCTGCTCCGTTCGCAGAAGGCAACTGTCCGTCTGCAATCGCAAAAGCAACCGCACGAATATGGTCTACCACCACTCTGATGGCAATATCTTTTTCGTCCTCTAAAATTCCTGTATATTTTTTACCGGAAAGTTCTTCTACTTTTGCAATTAACGGCGTGAAAACATCAGTATCATAATTAGATTTTTTGCCTTGCAACGCCATACAAAGACGCTCAAATCCCATTCCTGTATCTACGTGTTGTGCAGGTAATTTTTCTAAAGTTCCATCGGCTTTTCGGTTAAATTCCATAAAAACCAGATTCCAAATTTCCACCACTTGAGGATGGTCGTTATTCACCAAAGAAAGTCCGGAAACTTTTGCTTTTTCTTCCTCGGTTCTTAAATCCACGTGAATTTCGGAGCAAGGTCCGCAAGGTCCGGAATCGCCCATTTCCCAGAAATTATCTTTTTTGTTTCCGTTGATAATGCGGTCTTCCGAGATATGTTCTTTCCAAAAATCGTAAGCATCTTGGTCGCGTTCCAAATTTTCGGTTGCATCGCCTTCAAAAATGGTGACGTAAATATTTTCTTTCGGAATTCCGTACACTTCTGTCAACAATTCCCAAGCCCAAGCAATAGCTTCTTTCTTGAAATAATCACCAAAACTCCAGTTTCCGAGCATTTCGAACATCGTGTGATGATAGGTGTCTCTACCAACATCGTCTAAATCATTGTGTTTTCCGGAAACTCTCAAACATTTTTGGGTGTCGGCAATTCTTGGAGCGGTTGGTGTTTTATAACCTAAAAAATAATCCTTAAACTGTGTCATTCCCGAGTTGGAAAACATCAAAGTTGGGTCGTCTTTCAGCACAATTGGTGCAGAAGGAACGATTTGGTGTTCTTTTTCTTTAAAAAAATCTAAAAACTGTTGGCGTATCTGTTGTGAAGTCATAGTTGTTGCTTTCTGCGTTCAGCATTCGGCTGTCGGCATTTTATAAGATTGCAAATTTAGAGAAATTTGTGGAAACTTTATCCTTTCTATTTAGGAGGCAATCCATTGAACTCCTTGTTACTAAAGGGTATATTCTCCAATTAAAATCTATTTTGGTTAATTATCGTTTATCTCCTAATTCTTTTGCTTTGTAATGAAACAAATTTACTGGACTCGGTATTTTTTAAATAATTGGTAAGATAAGATTTGCTCATACTGTCTTTGGTAAGGTAAATTCTTCCCTCAAATTCTTCCACAATTTTATCTAAATTGTCTACCAATTGCTTCAACTGTGGGGTAATTTTAAAATCTAAAGCCAAAGTATAGCCTTCCATAGGGAAGGAATTGTATGCCTGAGGATTTCCTTTCCCGAAAAGTTTCAAAACTGCCAAAAATGAGCCTTGTCCACTTTTACCAATGGTTTCCAAGATTTTCTTCATGCCTTCTTTTCCTTGGTTTTTAGGAATTACCATTTGGTATTGTATGAAGCCTTTCTTTCCGTAGATTTTGTTCCAATCATTGATGATATCTAAAGGATAAAAAAAGGTTTCGTAATCTACAATATTTTGAACCTTTTTGCCTCTTTGTTTATTGAAGTACAGGTAGTTGAATATTTTTACCGATAAAGAATTAAGTGCGAAACTCGGAAAATAAAAAGGAATAGTAGGGTTTATTTTTTTCTTCAATTGTAATGGTTGGGCTTGCTGCTTTCCCGAAAGTTCCGGTTTTAAGGCGTGTTCACCTCTCATTAGAATAGACCTACCTAAGTTTTTACCTTTTTGCAGGCAATCAATCCATGCAACGGTATAGGTCCAGTTTTCACTTTCTTCAAAGAGTTGAAAAATCTCTTCCAGATTTTCTGCTTTAATGCTTTCCTGTCGAATATAGGCTGTCTCTATGTTTTTAAGTTGAAATTTAGCCGACAGAATAATACCTGTAAGTCCCATTCCACCAATACTCGCCCAGAACAATTCTGCATTTTGGTCTCTTGAACATTTCATGATGGTGCCGTTTTCTACCATAATAGAAAATTCGGTTACATAATCGCAAAAACTCCCTTCGAAATGGTGATTTTTTCCATGCACATTGGAGGCTATTGCTCCACCGATAGTTATCAACTGTGTTCCCGGAGTTACGTACAGAAAATATCCCTGTGGCACAATTACTTCCAGTATTTCCGAGAGCAAAACTCCGGCTTCGCATTCCAAAACTCCATTGAGCCTATCGAAACTGATGAATTTATTAAGCCTTTTGGTCGAAAAAATAGCTTCTCCCAAAGAAGCATCGCCGTAGCATCTACCGTTTCCTCGGGCAATTACCTCGTTGTGATTTTTAATGAACTCTTTTATATTATTCAGATGGTCGTCCGATTTTATTTCCTTTTCTACAACGGGAAAATTCCCCCAATTGGTTATCTTTTTTACAAAATTCGGCTTCATTATTTAAAATAGATTTGAAGTAAAAATGCGGTAATCCAAAGCACTAAAGTAATTTGGATATACCGGTCTTTGTATACAATTTTGGTAGGCGACTCTGTTTTGTTGTACACCAAAGTCTGTTGCAAATATCTAAGAAAGGCAAAAACCACAAATATAACCGTGTAAAATACCCTTGAATGAAATCTCTTCTGAACTTCGGGAGAAAGCGTAAACATAAGGTAGCATACAATAGCTAAAGCACAACTTATAGACAAGGCAATGTCGGCAAACTGAACGTTGTAACCGTCTAAAGACTTTCTTGTTTTACCACTGATTTGAGCGTTGATAAGCTCTCCTCTTCTTTTTCCTATAGCCAAAACCAAAGCTAAAACAAAAGTGAGCAAAATTGCCCATTGTGATATGTAAATTCCTGTAATATAACCACCCGCCAATACTCTTAATACAAAACCAATGGCAATAATACAGATATCTACTATGGCCACATGTTTTAGTTTGAAGGTATACGCCAAATTCATGATAAAATACGTGATAATGATGAGAATGAACTTGGTTAAATCCTGCTGAAAGAAGGATTGTCCTACAAATACCAAACCTACACATATGCTCAAAATAAACATGAGTGTAATTTTTGCAGCAGATGGACTAATGACTCCACTCGCCAAAGGACGATTGCGTTTTTCAGGATGTCTTTTATCGGCTTCTATATCCAGATAATCATTGATAATGTAAATGCTGCTCGCCGTAAACGAGAAGATAACAAAAGCGAAAATACTTTTATTAAACAGTTCTATTTCCAGTATCTTCCCGGAAAAAAATAGCGGTATGAAAACAAAAAGGTTTTTTACCCATTGTCCTACACGCAGTAATTTTAAATAATGTTTCATCAAAAATTGTACTGATGCAAATTTAGGAAATTCAAAACAATATTTGGCTTAATAATTTTCATTCATCAAGTAGTACAATTTTTTATTTCGTATTATAAAAATGACATAAATCATAAACAATATAATATTAAAATGTCTTAAATATTAAAATTCGTGTTAACTTTGTAACATCATTTCAAAAAAAATATTACAGAATTTGTTTTTAAAATTTAATCCAATAATTAAAATAGTAATAATGAAACAAAAAATTTTCTTTCTTCTTTGGCTATTATTTTCCTGCTGGGGATACAGCCAAACAGTTGTGAAAGGTAGAATTACAGAGGACAAAAAAGCTGTTTCGGGTGCTGAGATTGTATTGTCTAAAGACCAATACAGTATGAATACGATAAGTAACGATTCAGGAGATTTTACAGTCAACCTAAAAGAAGGCGGAACCTATAGCATCAAAGTTTTTTTTGAAGGCAAAGGAAACTATGTAGATGAGATCAGTATTTCTGAAAATACTACTTTGGATTTGGGAGAAATTTCATTATCAGATAGAATCACTCAGCTACAAACAGTAGAGATAATAGGTCGTTCCAAGAAAGATTATAGTAGTGATTATTCTTTTTCATCATCTAAAATAGCAATGAAAAATATGGAAACCGCACAGGCGATTACTACGATTACAAAAGAGTTATTTGCTGATAGGCAAATTACCAGATTAGGTGATGTTATGAAGAATGTAAGTGGTGTTACACAGACTAGTTTTTACAACAACTATGCAATTCGTGGGGTAACTCAGCAAGCTTCTTATAGAGAAAATAGGCTTATGAATGGTATGGCAACTTCTCATATTTTCTTTAGCCAACCCATGATGATGAATGTGGAAAGAGTGGAGGTCATTAAGGGACCTGCGAGTATGACTTTCTCCAGTACAGATGCAGGAGGAAGTATCAACATCGTAACCAAAAAACCTCTAAAAACCAATAGAAAAGAAGTAAGCCTCAATGTGGGTAGTTATAATACCATAATAGGTGCTTTGGACTTTACAGGCCCTTTAAACAAAGATAAAACCTTGTTATACCGTCTAAATGTGGGATATGAAAATGGAAAATCTTTTAGAGATTTACAGTTCAAAAAAGCCTATATGATAGCTCCTACTATTGCTTATATCCCTAACGAGAAAACAAGTGTAAGTTTTGAATTTGTAATGAGTGATAATAACAACAGGTTAGATAGAGGACAGCCCATTTTCTACACTCCGGGAACAAAACCATCATTAAATGCAACTCCCATTAGTTACGCAATAGGTGCAATAAATGACTACAACAAAACATTAGATCTCAATTTTATGGGAAATTTAACACACAAATTCACCGATAAACTTAGTCTAAACATGGCATATATGAAACACATCTGGAATGAAGATTTAGCAGAGCTAAGGACAGACAATAATTTTGGTAAAGATATTAATGGCATATTACAGTATGATAAAGTACAAATGAGGTATGTTCAGCGTAATAGTAACTTCTTTACAGATAATTTCAATGCTTATCTCAATTATGACTGGAAAATTGGAGAAAGAATAAAGAATAAATCTGTCGTAGGATATGACCTGATTATGTTTGAAATAGGTCATGGAGGCACCAATACTGTAAGAGACTATACAGGAACTATAGGAATAGATTATGCACCGAGAATCCCTCATTGGGATTTAACGAAAGAAGGTCAATATAGAGTAATGTATCCCGGATATTACCAACCCCAAGCAAGAAGAATCACAGAGACTGTGCCTATGTATTTTAACACCAATTCTATTTACTTTATGAATCAAATGGAATGGAATAAATTAATTTTCAATTTCGGACTTCGCCAAGAATGGTATGTAGATAAAAATGCTTATAAAAGAAAAAATGAAAGCACCGTAAAGCAAGACAAATTACTGGCAAGATTAGGGCTTATGTATAAAGCAACCAAAAATATTAATACATATGCTTCCTATATTGAAGGATTTCAAATGCAAACCGACGCCTATTTAGGCTATGATGGATTTAGAAAAGATATGAATACTGGAAATTATGTAAGAGTACCTTTTAACCCCAAATCTACTAAAATGTACGAATTAGGGGCCAAAACAGAATGGCTAAACGGTAAATTACATGCTAATATAGCTTACTACAATATTCATCAAAAAAATGTATTAACGTATGATGATAAAGTGTATGGAGGAGCTGTAGACGAATTAATGACTGAAGGCTCCACAGAAAAAAATAAAGGAGTAGAGATAGATGTGATGGGTAAAATTCTACCTAATTGGATGATTAATGCCGGCTATGCCTTTAACGATTCTTATTTAACAGAGCCTAATGGCAGAAAATACAGAAAAGACAACTCACCAAAACATTCCTTCAACTTTTGGACAAGATACGATTTAACAAGAGGAGCTTTCCGCGATTTCGGAATTGGGCTTGGCATGAACTACACAGATGAGAAAATTTCTTGGCAAGAGAGAGATCTTATTCTTCCCGCCTACGCAATTGCAGATGCAGCAGTATATTATAAACTCGGAAACATGCAAGTAGCATTCAATATGAATAATATATTCAATAAAACCTATTGGTTAGGAGCTTTTAATTACCCAAGACTATTCCCAGGAACTCCAAGAAATATAATGCTTAATGTAAGATATCAGTTTTAAAAAAATTATAAAAAACAAGATAATGAATACCTTAAATGAAAAAGTGACTGACTATTGGTCTAAAAGAGCCCATTCCTATAGCGATGCCGTAAATCATACACTTTCTAAAAACAATGAAAAAGAAGCATGGGAAAAATTAATTTATTCCCAAATTCCTTCAGATAAAAAATTGAAAATTCTTGATATAGGTACAGGACCAGGAATATTTGTTGTTCTTTTAGGATCCAACCCTCATTTCGAAGTAACAGCCACAGACTCCTCTCCGGGAATGCTTGCTGAAGCAAAAAAGAATGCCGAAGCTAACCATATAATTGCTAATTTTCATGAATGCGATGCCCATACACTTCCTTTTGAAAACGAAACTTTTGATGTAATTATCTCCAGAAATGTTACATGGAATTTACCACACCCCGAAAAAGCCTACAAAGAATGGAAGAGAGTGCTGAAGAAAGGAGGAAAAATTATAACTTTTGATGCCAATTGGTATCTGCGACTATACGATGCCGATTTACAAAAAAAATACAACGAAGTCAAAAAATACGAAGATCACGAAAAAGTACCACAAGAGATGCGGAATAAAATGGAAGAACTGGCAAAAACCTTACCTCTTTCAAAAGAGCACAGACCTTCTTGGGATATTAAAATTCTCGGTGAATTAGGCTTTGAAGAAATATTTCTAAATACCAACATCAATCATCTTATTTATGATGAAATTGAAATGAAGATCTATTCAGTTACCCCAATGTTTATGGTTTCAGCTATCAAATAAAAAAAATACCTTTAAAATACAAGCAAATGAAAGCCACTCATTCATTACTATACCCTATTTTTGTAGTAAGTCTGTTTTTATCGTGTAATAAAGATAAAAAGGAAATATCTCATAAAGTCACAGATTCTACAAATACAAAAAAAATAGAATACACTTTTGATGACGGTAAAAAACAAATTCCGGTAAAACTCAATACTCCACCTCAAAGGGCAGCAGTATTTACACCATACATGACAGAAATGCTACTCGCATTAGGTTTAGAAAGCAGAATGGTAATGGGAAGTACCGAAGGAGAGATACTTCCACAATTGGCAAAAGCCTATCAAAAAGTACCCCATAAACAAATTGGTCATAGTTTTCGAATCACCAAAGAAGCTTTTTTGCTTCTTAATGCGGATTTTGTTTCAGGAGATGACGATATAAAACCCGAAACCACAGGCTCTGTAGAAGACTTAATACAAGCAGGAGTTGCTCCGTTTATAGCAAAATCAAAAAGAGTAGAAAACGCAACTATGGAAGATGTTTACGATGATTTTTTGGAATTGGGAAAAATTTTTGATGTTCAAGAAAAGGCCAAAACTCTGGTGAAAAATATGAAAGATAAGTTAGACACAGCTCAAAAAACATTTAAAAATAGGCCCGATGCAGAGAAACCAAGAGTTATGATAATGACTTCCTTTAATAATGGAATTTGGATATCATCATCATTAGCTACAGACCTTATTAATAAGGCCAATGGAAAACCAGTCTACGAAGATATTTCCAGTTCTTATGAATTGGTAACCTTCGAAAGTGCTGTTCATAGAAATCCGGATTTTATATTTCTTGCAGATATACAATCTAGAGGAATGAGTGTAAAAGAGAAAATTGATTTATTGAAAACCCATCCTATACTCAAAAATATTAACGCCGTAAAAAATAATAAAATATACCAAATCTCCTTAGCAGATGTAACACCGGGAGTAAGAAATATTGATTTTATTATTAAAATGAATGAGCTAATTTACAGATAGTAAAATAATGTAATATTAAAAATTCGTGGCAACTTTGTAATATTACCTCTAAATATGGTATTTGCTGAGATTAAGATTTAAACAACCTAAATTCAATATTATGATACACAAAATTCAAGTAGAAAAAATTGAAAAAGACCACTGTGTTTGTGCAGTAAAAAGAGACATTCTGAAATTGAAAGAAGTAAAAAGTGTAGATGTGGAAAAAGCCGAAGGCTTATTTACCATTATAGGTTCTGAAGAAATCCGAGCCGAAGTGCTAAAAAAATTAGAAGCATTTGGACATAGGGAATTAAAAAAGGAAATCGTATAAAAAATAGAATCCGCCCCAGTTGTGAGGCGGATTCATTCGCTAATATAAAAAAATTACTAAAACCTATGACCTCTTCAAATCGAATCGGTCTGCGTTCATTACTTTAGTCCAAGCCTTTACGAAGTCTTTCACAAATTTTTCTCTGTTATCGTCTTGGGCATAAACTTCGGCATAAGCTCTAAGAATAGAGTTGGAGCCAAATACCAAATCTACTCTTGTAGCAGTCCACTTGGCTTCTCCTGTTTTTCGGTCAACTATGTGGTAAAGGTTTTCTGCTACAGGTTTCCAGCTATAATTCATGTCAGTAAGATTCACAAAGAAATCGTTGGTTAAAACGCCTTCTCTTTGGGTGAAAACACCATGTTTTGTATTGCCGTAATTGGTTCCTAAAACTCTCATACCACCTACCAAAGCCGTCATTTCAGGAGCAGTAAGTCCCATGAGCTGTGTTCTGTCTAACAATAGTTCTTCCGGCGATACTACATAGTCTTTTTTCAACCAGTTTCTGTATCCATCGTGCAATGGTTCTAAGTCATCAAAAGATTCTGCATCAGTCATTTCTTGTGTTGCGTCCCCTCTTCCTGCGGCGAAAGGTACTTTTATATCATAGCCTGCTGCTTTTGCGGCCTGCTCTACTGCAGCACTTCCTCCAAGAACGATTAAATCTGCAATGCTTATTTTTTTACCTAAACTATTTTGGATTTCGGTAAGTTTATTCAATACTTTTTGCAGTCTTTCCGGTTCGTTTCCTGCCCAATCTTTTTGAGGAGCCAAACGAATTCTCGCACCATTTGCTCCACCGCGGAAATCGGAACCACGGAAGGTTCTTGCACTATCCCAAGCAGTATTGATGAGCTCTGTAGCGGTAAGTCCGGCATTGAGAATCTTAGATTTCAAATCTTCAATTTCGGACTCAGACAGGGTATAATCTACCTTAGGGATTGGGTCTTGCCAAATAAGGTCTTCTTGTGGAACATCGGCTCCTAAATATCTGGATTTAGGCCCTAAGTCTCTGTGTGTAAGTTTAAACCAAGCTCTTGCGAATACTTCATTGAAATATTCCGGATTTTGGTGAAATTTTTCTGAAATTTTTCGGTATTCCGGATCTATTTTTAGTGCCATATCAGCATCGGTCATCATTGGATTTCTGCGAACGCTTGGGTTATGGGCATCTACAGGCATATCTTCCTCTGCAATATTGATAGGTTCCCATTGGTTGGCTCCCGCAGGACTTTTTCTAAGTTCCCATTCGTATTTGAATAATAAATTGAAGAATCCGTTATCCCATTTTGTGGGATGAGTAGTCCACGCTCCTTCCAAACCGGAGCTTACTGTATCTGCTCCGTTTCCTTTTCCGTTCGGGTTCATCCAACCGAAACCTTGTTCTTGCAAACCTGCCGCTTCAGGGTCTTTCCCTAAAACAGAAGCATCGCCATTTCCGTGGCATTTGCCTACGGTATGTCCTCCGGCGGTTAGGGCAACGGTTTCTTCGTCGTTCATTGCCATTCTTTTGAAGGTCGTTCGCATATCTTTTGCTGTTTTCAGCGGATCCGGGTTTCCATCTACACCTTCTGGGTTTACATAGATAAGCCCCATCATTACTGCTGCTAAAGGGTTTTCAAGATCTCTCTCTCCGGAATAGCGGCTGCCTTCACTTCCGCTTGGTGCGAGCCATTCTTTTTCCGATCCCCAGTAAATATCTTTTTCCGGATGCCAGATATCTTCTCTACCACCTGCAAAACCGAAGGTTTTAAGCCCCATAGACTCATAGGCCATATTTCCGGCAAGAATCATAAGGTCCGCCCAAGATAGTTTGTTACCGTATTTTTTCTTGATAGGCCAAAGTAGTCTTCTTGCTTTATCCAAATTCACATTATCTGGCCAAGAATTTAGGGGTGCAAAACGCTGATTTCCGGTGTTGCTTCCTCCTCTTCCATCTGCTGTTCTGTAAGTTCCTGCAGAGTGCCACGCCATACGAATCATCAATCCTCCGTAGTGTCCCCAATCTGCCGGCCACCATTCTTGGCTATCGGTCATCAGGTTTTTTAGATCGGTTTTTACAGCTTCCAAATCCAATTTTTTAAATTCTTCAGCATAATTAAAGCTTGGGTCTAAAGGATTGGTTTTGGCATCGTGTTGATGTAAAATATCTAAATTGAGAGCTTTTGGCCACCAACTCATTACAGATTCTTGATCGGAGGTATTGGCTCCGTGCATTACTGGACATTTTCCTGAAGAAGCAAAATTTCTGCCTTCATTTTGATTGTGTGGAAAAGGACATTTTCCTTGTTCTGAATTACTCATTAATACATTAATTTTAGTGTTAAAAAATTATCGAATGATTACAAAAATAGAATTTTAGATTTCATTAGAAGAAGCATATCCATTCAATTATTCTAATCTATTCGATAGATTATAACGATTGATTTTAATCTTGTGATAAACAAAATCTATGCAATGTATTTTAAATACCTGATAATGAACAAAAAAAATTCACTTGACTAAAGTATGTTAGACTTTATAACTTAAAAATTCCCCAATCTAAATCCCTAATGATTCATAATCTTAATTGGGATATTTTTTTTCACCCCTCATTATCATTCTATTAGTGCTCTGAGAATAGGATTTCTACTCTTATGATAAAAATCACACCTATTAGACACTTGCAGATAAAGAATTAATTTTTAAATTGCGAGACTTTTAAAAGCGAGAATCATGTCAAAAACTAAAATCCAGTTTGAATACCCAATGCACTGTCAGTCAGAAATTCTGTTTGAATATATGGCAACAGCAGAAGGCTTATCCGAATGGTTTGCAGATGATGTAACGGAAAAAGGAGATGACTTTTTTTTCAGTTGGAACGGAGGTCCTGCCGAAAAAGCGACGCTTACTCGCTACAAAACCGAAAGTTTTGTAAGATTCAGATGGGAGGAAGATGAAGAAACAAAATATTATTTTGAGATGGCTATTGCTATCGATGAAATTACCAATGATTTATCTTTGAACATTACCGATTTTTGCCAACCCGGAGACGAAGAAGAATGTCGCCTTTATTGGGAAAATCTTATAGAAAATCTTCAAATAAAATTAGGAGCCGCTTAAGTTATACATCATTAAGTTGATGAGTAAAATTGCATTACCATTGGCTTATTTCTCTACAGATTTATTTTACTATGTTCAACAATCGTGCTTTTTTATACGGCGACGCTGTAAGTGTATATTTCTTTGTCAGAAATGGGAAACTTGTATTGGCAGAAGAATGTTATTTTTTCTTAATGGCTTCTATGAGAAAAATGAGGCTGAATATTCCCATGAACTTTACCTTGGAGTTCTTTTCTGAAATGTTCCAAGACGCTATTCATCAAAAATCGTATCAGCACGCTCATATCCATTTTATCGTATTCCGAAATCAAGCAGAAACTACTGCATTGGCCAAAACAAGTATCGGGTATCATTTTGAATTTCGGGAAAGTTTGGATATTTTAGAAATCAATCGAAATATAGAAATTGATTTGCTGAAAGAAATTACCGTAAACACCAATTTACTGAGCAATATTTTGGTACACCATCCCGAAAATATATACGCAGAAGTATATGCCAATGAAAACAATTTAGACGATCTTCTTCTGCTCAACCCCAACAAAAGGGTGGCAAGAGGAATTTTTGGGAACTACCTGTTCTTAGAAGGAAATGTACTAAAAACACCCAAGCACACAGAAGGAGCCTACATATCGCCACTCTTGGAAAGTTTTGTAACACACGTGCACCAACAGAAATTAGCAGAGATTCAAGAAGTAGAGATGAGTGCATTCGAAACTCAAAAAGCCGATGAAATTTTGATGATTTCCGATCAAAAAGGGATACAATCTGTGGTTAAAATAAGGAACAAATCCTTTGAAAATATCCGATTCCGGGAAATGCTGAAAAGTTGGCAGGAAAACTTCAAAGCTATTTGAGATAACGGATTAAGAAATTATATATCTTTTTTAACATTATTATGAAAAATAAAATTATTTTTTGTGTATTGCTCATCTCAACTATAGCCCAATCACAACAGAATTTTTTTAATGTACCGAGTTCTGATATCACAGAGTCGGGCAAGATATTTTTTCAGCAACAATTTAATTTTTCAAAAAAAGATTTGGTCTCCAACACTACTATTAACTATGGCTTGGGGAATAACTTCGAAATAGGTTTGAATTATTTAGGACTAACAGCAGACGAATACAAAAAATTGAAATTCAATACGGAAGAAGAGCCTTACAATCCTTTTTTGACCATCAACAGCCAAAAGAAATTTGATATTAACAATCAATTTTCCGTTGCAGTAGGTGCTTTATTGGGATTTACGACTACAAAACCTTCCAAGTTAGGATATTTGGTGTTTTCTAATTTCATTTACAACAACGAAGAACATCATTTAAAATGTGTTTTCGGGCTATATAATACTTCTAACTCCTTTGTAGGAAAAGAAATCAGAAACTTTTGGAACAACGAAGGCATTAAAGAAATTGGATTTCAAATAGGAGTAGAGAAGAAAATTTATAAAAACTTACTCTTTCAAGCAGATTTAATTTCGGGGAAACATACACTGGGGCAAACCGTTGTTGGCTTAGGCTATTGGGTAGATAAAAACATTATACTTTCTTCCGGCTATCAAATCCCTATCATGAATAGTGAGGCTTCTCATGCCGCTGTTTTAGAATTTACGTATGTGCCGAAATAGATTTTTATCTAACCATTTTCTAACTTTAAAGAATTGAATAAAATTTGACTTCAACCTCATGTAAAAACAGCTCAATCAATCGATATTAAACTCATTAAGAGCAACCTAATTTCTTAATTGTTTATAATATTCCCTAAATCTTTAGTACCTTTAGGCTGCATTCAAATCCTTAAAAGTAAAAAAAGAGGAATATAATTTCCGTAAATTTGCCAAAAGCAAAAAATTGCTTCGCTACGCTCGCAATCATATACAGCCTATGTTAGAAAAAAGTACACATCAATACGAAACCGCTGTTTTAGTAGGTCTCATTACACAACACCAAAACGAAGAAAAACTCACCGAATATATGGATGAGTTGGAGTTTCTTGCCTTAACCGCAGGTGCAACTGTGGTAAAACGCTTTACCCAAAAACTCACGCAGCCTGATTCCAAAACATTTGTAGGAAGCGGGAAAGCACAAGAAATTCGAGACTTTGTAAAGGAAAACGAAATCGGAACCGTGATTTTTGACGACGAGCTTTCGCCTTCTCAATTGAAAAACTTAGAAAGAGAAATTGAGGTCAAAATCTTGGACAGAACTAATCTTATCCTTGATATTTTCGCCCAAAGAGCCCAAACTTCCTATGCGAGAACACAAGTAGAACTCGCTCAATATCAGTATCTTTTACCAAGACTAACCAGAATGTGGACGCACTTGGAACGCCAAAAAGGTGGTATCGGAATGCGTGGCCCAGGTGAAACCGAAATTGAAACCGACCGAAGAATTATCCGTGACAGAATCACACTTTTGAAAGAAAAGCTGAAAACCATTGACAAACAAATGGCTACACAAAGAAACAACCGTGGAAAAGTGGTGAGAGTGGCGTTGGTTGGTTACACCAATGTCGGGAAATCTACGTTGATGAACGCTATTTCAAAATCTGAAGTTTTTGCAGAAAATAAATTGTTTGCGACTTTAGACACCACCGTGCGTAAAGTGGTGATTGGAAATCTTCCGTTTTTGTTGACAGATACTGTTGGTTTTATCAGAAAATTGCCTACACAATTGGTAGAATCTTTCAAATCTACACTTGATGAAGTAAGAGAAGCCGATTTATTGATTCATGTGGTGGATATTTCCCACGAAAGTTTTGAAGACCATATTGATTCTGTTAATCAAATTTTACAGGAAATTGATGCACACCAAAAACCAATGATAATGGTTTTTAATAAAATAGATGCTTTCGCCTACGAGAAAAAAGACGAAGATGACCTTACGCCTTCCACCCGAAAAAATATTTCTTTGGACGAATGGAAAAAAACTTGGATGGCAAAATCCAAATTTCCAACCGTTTTTATTTCCGCTTTAACCAAAGAAAACTTCCCTGAAATGAAGAAACAGATTTATGATGAGGTTCATAAAATTCATATTTCAAGATTTCCATATAATGATTTCTTGTTTGAGTATTTTGAAGACGAGGAGGCTTAAACACAAAGGCACAAGGTTTTTACACAATGTTCACAGAGATTTACTTTTAAAACTTATGATTTAAATTAATATTCTTTGTGTAGAAGATTTATGTCTTTGTGGTAAAATAAAAACTGAAACTATGTCCGAAAATGAAATTGCAAAAATTGTTTTGAATTTCCTAAATTCACAGAACTCTTGGTCCGGGTTTATTAGAAAGTGCTTATGAAGAATGTCTTTATTATGAAATTAAAAAATTTGGATTACAGGTAGAAAAGTAAAAAGTTTTACCATTAGTTTATGATGAAGTAAAATTAGAAGCGGGTTATAGAATAGATTTATTAGTAGAAAATAAATTAATTATTGAAGTAAAATCAGTAGAAGCATTGAATGATGTACATTTAGCACAAGTTTTAACCTATTTAAGATTAAGCAATTGCAAGTTAGGACTTTTAATAAATTTCAATACTTCGCTATTTAAAAATGGTGTAAAAAGAATCATCAACGGAAATCTATAAAATTTTGTGACCTTTGTGCAAACACTTTGTGTCTTTGTGTTTAAATTATGAAACTCTACCTCCAAATCCTTGAAGCCCTACAATTTCTTTCCACGCCGGAAAAGAGAGATTTTCTTCCGTATTTTTTTAAAACGGGAAAAGGAGAATATGCAGAAGGAGACAAATTCATCGGGGTAGTGGTTCCTGATTCTAGAAAATTGGCAAAAGAATACTGGCAGAAAGCGACTTTAGAAGACATTCAGGAAATTTTAAAGTCAGAATTTCACGAGATGAGATTGGTAGCACTTTTGATTTTGGTTACAAAATTTGAAAAATCAAAAGACAAAAACGAACAGAAAAAACTCGTAGATTTTTACTTGAAAAATACCAAATACATCAACAATTGGGACTTGGTAGATTTGTCTTGCTACAAACTTTTGGGCAGATATTGTTTTGAAAATCAACGAGATGACATTTTAAGAAAACTTTCAAACGCTGAAAACATGTGGGAAAAACGCATCGCCATTGTTGCCACGATGTATCACGTGAAAAAAGGAAGTTTTGAACTCACCAAAGAGTTAGCACTCAATAACCTACAACATTCCCATGACTTAATGCACAAAGCCAACGGTTGGCTTTTGCGTGAAATGGGAAAGAAAAACGAGAAAGAACTTTTAGATTTTCTCAAAATTCATTACCAAAATATGCCCAGAACTTCGCTTCGTTATGCCATAGAAAAGCTGGAAGAACAATACTGTCCTAAATAAAAATTATTAAAAATAGAAACAGCCTAAATACCTATTTTACATTTAGCTTTACATTTAATTTCAAAAAAGAACCCCTTGATAATAGTTTTTGGGGGTTTCAGGCGGTT
>JAGOJI010000124.1 GCA_017995195.1 Cloacibacterium sp. | reverse complement strand
CGCCTGAAACCCCCAAAAACTATTATCAAGGGGTTCTTTTTTGAAATTAAATGTAAAGCTAAATGTAAAATAGGTATTTAGGCTGTTTCTATTTTTAATAATTTTTATTTAGGACAGTATTGAAAATAAACGCTTTATTTTTTTTCATCGCAAAGCTAAACAAATAAATCAATCATTTTTAGCTTTTTTTAAGATAAACCAAGCCACTTCGTTTATTGAAGAAATCGAAGATTATCTCCTTTCAGTCGATGAATGTTATTTCGACGTAGTGAAATACAAAAGTTTGTTTTACTTCAATAAGTTTCACGCCTTTGCCTCCTTTTTTATTTTTTTTATTAGAATCGGCGAATCTTAGATTTGTTTGTATTAAATATTTGAAAATCAATACAATAAATATCTTTGTTTGCCGTTGCGATTAAATATCTTATCCCGAACTCGGGTTATTTATTAGACTTTGGTTCAGTAATATTATTGGGAATGCTTCCATTTTTATGAATAATCTGTAAGAAAGAAAAAACCATTGCAGTAGACCAACCTACAAGTATAATTCCATTAATGGCCTCTATACCTGCTAAAATACGCCATTCAGAATCAATAACTATATCTCCATAACCAATAGTGGTGAAGGTAATCAATGAAAAATAGATAGATTCCGAGAAACTGGATAAACTTGAAATATGGGGATTGAAATAATAAACCGCCGCCCATAACGTGCATTGTACACCATGCAGCAGAGTAAAACACATGATAAGGAATATCAACATGACAAAAGGCTTGAAAAACTCACTTTCGTTGCTCCAACGCTTGTATTTCGGAATAAGTATCTTTAAAAAATAGAGCGTAAAAAATGCCTGTAAAATTACATTACAAGCAATAACCATTATTCCGACAAGGACGATTTGTAACATAAAAAAATATAATCGGGTTACGGCTTGGCGATGTGGCGGATTTTTAGCACAAAAGTTCATTAGAATTACTACTGTTGAAACTTGCACAAATAAATGTTTGATAGAAGCACTTCAGCCACCATATTGCCAAACCGATGTTATCTGCAGTGCTTATTTTTCAGCTTTAAATAATGCATATCCTATTTCTCCATTAATTACTGCTTTGAAAAATTGCTTTTCATTCTGAAATGCTTTTATAACTCCTTTAAATCCATATTTTTTAAAAATTCTCAATACTGTAATAGCTTTTTCTTTAATATTCATTACATTTTTATAATGATTAACTTTTCTATTTTGTCTAATGTCCCAAAACATTTCAGGCTTACTCCATTCGTCAAATTCAAATTCTATTTTTTTTGCTCCTGCATTTTTTAGCATTGTTTTCCATTCTTCAAATTCTAAAGGTGTAGTACCGTATCTTTCAGAAAGTTCAAATTTTCTATTTTCAGTAATTGGCTTTCTCCAAGTTGATTCGTGAATAGCTATTTTTCCTTCTTTTTTTACAACCCTCATCATTTCATTTAATACTTTTTGAGAATCATCAGGAATACCTACAGCACATTCATTTATTACAATATCAAATGTATTATCTTCAAATGGCAAATTTTGAGAATCTCCTAAAATGAATTTAACATTTTCTAAAAGTCCTTTTTTTTGTGCTCTTTGCTCTGCGGTTTTTATCATTTCTTCTGAAATGTCTAATCCTACAACGATTACTCCATAATTTTCAGCATAGAATATACTTTGAGTTCCTCTTCCACTCGAAACATCAAGTACTTTTAGCCCTTTTTTCATACCAGTAATTTCTGCGGTTCTTTTCGTTAATTTATAACCTCCAGGGTGCAATATTTCAATGCCACCAATTTCAATTGAATCTTCTATTGTAGGTTTATGAATACCTTGTCTTTTCATCTTTTTTTCTGCAAAGATGGATTGGATTTATTTTTTATAAAAGGACATTTGTCCTCATATCTTATTTAGAAATTTCTTTTCGTATTCTCGATAATGTTCTTCTTGTTACTCCTAAATAGGATGCAATATCTTCAATATTCGCTTTTTGCATAACTATTGGCTGTTCTTTTAAAAGTCGCAAATATTTTTCTTTGGCCGTTTCATTATTTAAAATTGAAGCGTATTGTTCCATTACAATATATTCTCTTTCCGCAACTGCTCTTCCAATGGTTTGCCAAATTGCACTTTTAGAATAAAGTTTTTGCAGGTTTTCGTAGTCAATAACTAACAATTGTGTTTCTTCAATTGCTTGTAATATTAAGTTTGAAGGTTGTTGAAGAATGAAACTTTTGTAAGAAGTTGTCAAATTGTTTTCTGTGCAAAAACAAGAGGTTGTTTCTTCTGCTTTGTCGTTAATGTAATAAGTTCTCAAAGTGCCTTTTAATATAAACGCTATATGTCGGCATACTTTATCTTGCTTAACGAAAAAATCGCCTTTCTGTAAATTAAGTTCAGTAAAATAGGAAATTGTGTCAGCAAATTCGCTGTCAGAAATTGGGGATATTTGTTTTAGAAATTGTTTGAATTTGTCCACTTTGTCTTGCTGAAATTAATTGTCAAAGGTAATGATTTTTGTCGGTTGAGGGGTCTCGTAGCATTGCAGGTAACTGTATGATTTATTATTGTTTGCTTAATAGAGTCCCGCCTTTTTCATTCCTTTTGCCATATTTTCCAGAGTAGAAACAATCACATCATGAAATTTTGATCCTTGAAATGAGGACGACAGTTGGGAATAGACCAAACCGTTTTTCTTCACCGAATAGAGATTGGTTTCTATGCTGTATTCTATATGTTCTTGGATAGTGGCTTCCCTATAATTAGCATTCAGTGCATGGGTGAAATAAACGCCATAATTACTGTAATACACAGGCAGCGAAGAGTAGTAATCCACTGATGCATAGTATTTTCCGGGGGTATATTCAATGTCTTTTTTCACATCTGCTAAGCGGGCAGAAATAATATGTGTGAAACCGCTGGTTTTCACGTATTGATCTATATTCTCTTTGGTTAAATCTCCCAAAATCACTTCGTGAGCACCCACAATTTCGCTGTAGGGCAACCCTTTTTTCATTTGGTTTTTAATTTCTCTTTCAATGATTTTTCCATTATTGGCATCGGGTGAAATACCCACCACCAATATTTTCTTGCCCGGATCTTCACGGAAGGAGTAATTGTCTTTAGCCCAAAAGTTGGTAACTGTGGAAGTGCTTCCGCATGATATGAGGATACAAGCAATTGCTAAAAAGGAAAGAAAAGTTTTCATATTTTTTTTGTTTAAATTAATTGAAATAACTGATGATAAAGTGATTAACCTAAATTCGGGATAAGGA
Organism: Cloacibacterium sp.; assembly: GCA_017995195.1. Lineage (GTDB taxonomy): Bacteria > Bacteroidota > Bacteroidia > Flavobacteriales > Weeksellaceae > JAGOJI01. The sequence continues at coordinate 1,590 of JAGOJI010000124.1, read as the reverse complement.
AACTTATAAACAATTGAAAATAAAGTCTTTATTTTTTTTATCGCAAAGCCAAACAAAGAAATCAATCTTTTTTAGATTTTATTATTTTAAGTACCTGAAAATCATTTCAATAAATACCTTTCTTTGCCCTTGCGATGAAATGTCTTATCCCGAACTGAGGTTAGTTAAAAATGCTAAGGCATCTCCATTGTAGCGATGTTTCGCCAAAAATGTTCTAAACTGTCCGTTCCGCCAAATAAGGTGGTGAAAATGGTAGAGTCAGCAATTAAGATGTTTCCTGCACGAGTATCGTCTTTCGGTGGTAACCAAACAAAAGTGTTAAACTCCGTATTGCCTTCCTCAATAAATGGGTGTGGTCTGTTCATATCAATGGGTTGAGTTGCCAATAAAACCGCCTCCCTCGAATTCTCACCCACAATCTCGTAGTGAGGCAAATGCATGTGGAAGTTGAATGTTTCTACATTTTTTAGCAATCCAGATGGATCCAAATCTCTATATGCAGTCAGCGGCGTAATTTGCCGAGTTCCCTTGATAACAGCAGGTCTTAAACCATATTTGTTATAAACAGGAATATTTAAACCTTTCATAATGGAACGCGTATATTGTCCAAATCTTTGTTGACGAGGAACCAATTCGTCGCCGTGGTGTTTGTATTCCATTTGCCTTTGAGCAAGATCATCTGAAAATCCAACATCGTGGTGTGGACAAATCAACAGACAGGTTCCCTCTCTTTTCAACCAATTTCTGATGGCTTCAATCTCTTCGGGAGCCGCATCTTGCTCAGAAACCAAGTGATCTAACCCAAAAATCATCAAAGTATCGGTATCCTCCAAGATTCTTTCATCAATCGGAAGTTTGTATCCGGCTTGGTCAATCCTTTGGAAAACCGCTACCGGAAAACCGGAAGCCTCGCCTGCAATTTCCTGAAAACTAACGGTAGAACGGTGGAAAAGTTCCAAAGTTCCTTCAATACCTTGTAGGAAATTCATGTGGTCCCATTCCGGTTTTTCGTAGTTGGGCCACAATACTCTCCTCACCTCGGTCATGGTGCTAAATCGGTTATCCATAAATGTGGTATCTCGGTTGGCTTCCCACGGATAACTCCACGTCCAATAAATGGAAATTCTTCTTTTACCGGAAGTAAGCGGTCTCGGGATTTGATTTTGGTTGTATACCCGAATTGGTTTTATAGTACTCATGTTTTTAATTTTTCTTTGATTAAGATCCTGTTTAAATTTGTAAAATATTTTTAACATTAAGAAGTTAAGGCAATTTGGCTTAATGTATTTAATTCTAAATCAATTGATTGATTTCTTAAATTTTTCCTTAATTAACTGAATGCCTTAATGTTAATAAAAGAAATAAACTTTGTTTATTTTAAATTAAAAAAATTAAGGAACTGCATAAAAAAATTATTTAACCTGAATTCGGGATAAGGAAACTTATAAACAATTGAAAATAAAGTCTTTATTTTTTTTCATCGCAAAGCCAAACAAAGAAATCAATCATTTTTCAGCTTTTTTTAAGATAAACCAAGCCACTTCGTTTATTGAAGAAATCGAAGATTATCTCCTTTCAGTCGATGAATGT
>JAGOJI010000123.1 GCA_017995195.1 Cloacibacterium sp. | reverse complement strand
TTAGTTAAGGAAAAGAAATTAAGAAATCAATAAATTGATTTAGAATTAAATACATTAAGCTAAATTGCCTTAACTTCTTAATGTTAAAAATATTTTACAAATTTAAACAGGCTCTTAATCAAAAAGAAATTTTATAAAATATTTTAAGTATTTTATCAATCATTCGGTGTAGTTTAGATTGTTTGTAATATTGCAATTTTTTGTCTTGGTGTTATATCTGATTTATTAAAGCAAAATAACTGCCAAACATGTTTTCATAAGCATCTCGGTGCTTTTCTGTAATATACCGAATCGCCTCATCGGCTTTTTTGCGATTTAAATTAGCTGATCGGGAATTATTTTTTATCCTATAGAAATAACCTGTATAGTTGAGTCTTACCACTTCATGAGTATTGTTTTTCAAGAGATGAATCCAAAATTCCCAATCTTCCAGTCCATTAGCCATTTTAGTATCGTAACCTCTTGTCCTTTCCCAATCTTTTTTTCTAAAAAACGCAGAATTGAAAATACAATTTTCTCTCAAAAGTGCTTTGTAACTGTATTTTTCGCCAGCTGTAACCCCTGTTCTTTCGCCAAAATATTCTCCAATAGCGTAAACGAGAGCTACATTGGGACTCATTTCTTTTTGGGCACGCTCCAAATATTCGCTACCTATCTTGTCATCAGCATCCAACGGAAGAATCCAAGTTCCTTTCGCTCTATCAATACCTGCGTTTCTTGCAGAAGCTACACCTTGATTTTTTTGATGAATATATTGGAAACGTTTATCTTTTTCAAGCCATTTTTGGACAATTTCCGAGGTGTTATCAGGACTATCATCGTTGATAATGATGCACTCCCAATTAGAATAAGTTTGAGACAAAACAGACTGAAGACATTCATCTAAATACACTGCTTGATTGTAACAAGGGATAATTACAGAAATCAATGGTTCTCGTGTGTTCATTAAAAATGAAAGTAAATTTTCATGCAAATATAGGGATTTACAAAATGTTTTACACTCTATAATAGAATAGAAAAGGAAAAATTCCGATACATTTTTATAAAAACTTGAGTTCAAATAAAATTCTAATACTTAAAAACCGAGCAAGTTGCTCGGTTTTTATCATACTATTGGATAGTAGTAAGATAGAAAGCTAAGTTTTTTAGTATTTTTGACGAACAATTTACTTTCGTAAACATTTTTTTCAAAAAAACTTATTTAGAAAAAACAGAAATGCTCGCCATAAAAACAGAAAACCTTTCCAAACAATACCGCCTCGGACAAGTAGGGACAGGAACGCTCTCCCACGACCTCAACCGTTTTTGGCACCAAGTTCGGGGAAAAGAAGACCCTTACCTGAAAATTGGCGAAGCCAATGATAGGAGCAAGAAAGGTGAAAGCGAATATGTCTGGTCGCTTCGCGATATTAATTTTGAAATCCAGCAAGGCGAGGCCGTAGGAATTATCGGGAGAAACGGAGCAGGAAAATCTACCCTGCTGAAAATTCTGAGCAAAGTAACCAAACCAACCACAGGAAAAATATATACCAAAGGTAGAATTGCTTCGCTTTTGGAGGTAGGAACAGGGTTTCACCCGGAAATGACGGGACGGGAAAACATATTTCTCAACGGTGCTATTTTGGGAATGACCCGAAAAGAAATCAAAAGAAAATTTGACGAAATTGTAGATTTCTCGGGTGTGGAAAGATATATCGATACCCCCGTAAAACGCTATTCATCGGGAATGTATGTGCGTTTGGCTTTTGCGGTGGCGGCACATTTGGAATCCGAAATTTTGATTGTAGATGAAGTATTGGCAGTAGGCGATGCCGAATTTCAAAAAAAATGTCTCGGTAAAATGGGCGACGTAAGCAAAGGCGAAGGAAGAACCGTACTTTTCGTGAGCCATAATCTCTCTGCTATTACAAAATTTTGCGATAGAACCTTCCTCTTTCAACAGGGGAGAATTACCGAAAGCGGCGAGACTTCGGAAGTCATCAACTCGTATCTGAAACAGGAAAACGACAAATTTCTAAAAAATATTGATGCTTTTGAAATTCCCAACACGTCCATAAAAATCAGTGATTTTGGCTTTTATCAAAAAGAAAAAAAGGTGATGATTATTCATCAGGGAGAAGATTGTTTTTATGAGTTTACGCTGGAAAACCATTCGGATTTGCAGTACGAAATTTTATTTAATATTGAGCTGAAAACTCCTGAAGGAATCCCCATTACCTTTTTTGGAAACGAATTTCAGAACCTGCCCATTGTGGTAAAACCCGGAGAAAACAAGCGTTTTTCTGCCTTTCTTCATCAGCCTCATTTACGAAAAGGAGATTACTATGTTTCGGTTTATTTTCTGGCAAGAAAAAATAAATTTGAAAAAGATTTCGCTTACTATGAAAACATTTCTTCGGTGAAAGTTGCCGAACCGAACGCTCATTATTTTGCCGATGAAGATAGATTTTGGGACCACTTTTCAGTTAATAACAAGCATGGAAATGTAGGCATTACCATTCGCAAACTAAAAGAAAAACCATGATGAATTTTCGCCAAATTTCCAATTTTTTCAGACCCGAAGGTTTTGTTCAGGTTTTCAATTTCCATAAAATTTACCCTTCAAAATCTGATATTGTCTTGGAACACGGCAATCCACTGGAAGGGATTTGCAAAAACGAATTTGAAGAAATTGTCCGCTATTTTCACGAACGCAATTACGTGTTTATCAACGAACAAGATATTATCCTAAAAAAAATAAATCCAAAACGGCGACATATTTTCCTGACTTTTGACGACGGATATTTTAGTAATACCCTGATTTTGGATATTTTGGAAAAATACAACGCCAAAGCCACTTTCTACATTGTTACAGATTTTATAGAAAACCGCAAGCAATTTTGGTGGGACATTCACTATCGGGAAAGGCATAAGCAAAACAAAAGTGAAGCCTTTATTCAGGAAGAACGCCAACAGTTTTATACGATGAAAGGCGATCAACAATATGGGTATTTGGAACAGGAATTCGGGACAGATGCCATCTATTTTTCCACAGAGCTGAGCCGTGTGATGACGAAAACCGAGCTGCATAATTTTGCTCAGCATCCTCTTGTTTCGCTGGGAAATCATACGCATCAGCATATTGATATGGCTGCTTTTGACCGCGAATATCTCATGTATTCGTTACAAAAAGCACAATTTTTTTTAGAAAACATGACCGATAAACCGGTTGAAAGCGTGTCTTATCCTTTCGGTTCCTATAATGAGGTTGCTTTGGATTGTGTGGCTGCACTTGGACTAAAAGTTGGCGTAAGTACCATTAGTGGAAAAAACAAGTGTTCCGAAATCTATAAAAACAACGAAACTTTGCACCTGAGAAGGTCTTCCCTTAAAGGTTATTTCCCAATCAGAAACCAGTGTGAAGAAATAGAGAACTGATGAATTTTGTATAGGTTGTCTATGTTTAAAGCTAAAAATTTCAATGAACTTATTTAAATTAAGAAAATTGAGGAGTTACATAAAAAACATTGAAGAAAATTAAAAAAGCTAGCACTCCTACGGAGTGCCCCAAATCAATGCCCAATATTATTCTGCACAGATAGGTTTCCTATGGAAACCGCCAATTAAAAATAAATATATTGATGAAAATAGTTTTATTTGTAGGACATCCTTCGCCACCTTTGATTTATTTCGTGAATAAAATCAACGAACGATTTAAGGTAGACTTGGTTGTTGTGCAGGAACACAAAATAGAAGCTTCAAAAAAGGCAATTAGTTCACGGTTTTTGTTGAAAAATGCTTTGGACATGATGAGGTTTGTTTTTAGAAGCAAGAAAAATTTTCTTCTTACCACAAAACATTATCGCCACCGATTGAGGCAGAAAAGGAACGAAAAAATCATCGCTCAAGAAAAGGAACGAAAAACAGCGGAAGAAGAATTTTTTGCAAAACGCTGGTTTGGAAGTTTTTATGAAAATTTCAATCCCGATATTCCTATTGTTCGTACGTTTGATAATAACGCTCCCGAAATCCAAGAAAAAATAGCAGAAATAAAACCCGATGCCTTGTTAATGCACGGAGGTTCGATATTAAAGGACGAAATTATTGCACAATCATCATTTAGTTTGAATTTACATTGGGGCTTATCGCCCTATTATCGGGGTTCCAATTGTACCAAGCACGCCATTATTAATAGGGATTTCAACAATATAGGGGTTACGGTACACCGCCCGACTTCTTTGATAGATGGTGGCGAAATTTTGGCTCAGGCAAGAGCCGAGATAAAAACACCGGAAGACCTTCGCTCGGCAAATTATCAGCTGACCTATTTGGGAACCGATATTATGCTGAAAGTCCTTGAAAATTTTGACAAAAAAGAACAATTTGTGTTCAAAACTCAGGACATTTCCCTTGGGTTCAATTTTAGGGCAGACCATTTGAAAAGCATCTGTGGAGAAAATTTTTTTGAGAAAATACAAGATGAAAGCGTGCTGAACAACCTGCTGAAAAAACCAACCCGACAAAAACTCCCCATTGTGGATTTTGAAATAAGAAGTGGTGCTGAAAATTAATTCAAATCGTTTTTTAGAGTTTGTTTAAGTTTTAAAAATAAATATGATTAAATCTTACCAGCTACTTATAAAAAGTTTTATTTAAATATTTTCTATAATTTTGGAATCTCTTTTCAGTCAATAACAATCACGGAAATGTAGGCATCACCATTCGCGAACTAAAGGAAAAACCATGATGAATTTTCGCCAAATTTCCAATTTTTTCAGACCCAAAGGTTTTGTTCAGGTTTTCAATTTCCATAAAATTTACCCTTCAAAACCCGAAAAATCCCTAATTTTGTACCACAACTTTTTTCTATGTATAAATTGCTGATAAGACCTTTCCTCTTTAGGTTCGACCCCGAAG
>JAGOJI010000047.1 GCA_017995195.1 Cloacibacterium sp. | reverse complement strand
AACAGGTACTTATGTCTCCAATCAGTCCAAAGGAAATGTGAAGAGTATTTCGGTGCTCAAAAACAAATCGTTGGTGGTGTTCGGAGGAAGTGGTCTGTTCGGTAAAGTAGGGGTAGATGCCCGTATTTTCAAAGCATTAGGAGAAGCTAAGGTAAGTGTAAGTATTGTTTCTCAAGGCTCTTCAGAGAGAGGTATTGGTTTGGTAGTAGATGAAAAAGATGCCTCTAATGCCATCTGTGCCTTGCAGGAAGAGTTCAAGCAAGATATTTTGGAGAAAGATGTTGAGAAAATTTATAGTATTAATGATTTGTCTGTAGTTTCCATTATTGGGCAGAAACTCAAAAAATTCAATCAACCTTTTGATGCCTTGGTGCGTAACAATATCGAACCGCTTATTATCAGTAACACTATTACAGGAGATAATATTGGTTTACTGATAAAGTCCGAGGATTTACAGAAAACACTTATGGTTATTCATGGAGAATTGTTCGAAAGTCCTAAGCAGATTCATTTAGCCATTTTTGGGCATGGTACGGTAGGAAAAACTTTAATTAATCAAATCTTGGAAAGCAGAGAAGAAATTGCGAAAAGAAAAAATATACAACTCAATATTGTAGCTGTGGCTAACTCCAAAAAGGTGTTACTCAACAAAAAAGGAATTTCTGCCGAATGGGAGCAAGATTTGGCTCAGTCTACCACAGAAAGTAAGGTAGAAAACATCATTCAATGGGCCAAAGAGCATCATCTTGAAAATCTTATTGCTATAGACAATACGGCGAGCTCTGCTTTTGTAGAAAATTATGATGTTTTAGCAGAAAATGCTTTCGACTTGGTATCTTCCAATAAAATATTCAACACTTTATCTATCGAAAGATACCGAGAGCTACGGGAAAAATTAGAAAAAAATAACAAACGCTACCTTTATGAGACCAATGTAGGAGCAGGTTTGCCACTTATTGATACCATTAAATTACTGCATCTTTCGGGGGAAAATATTACCCGAATCATTGGGGTATTTTCCGGAACACTCAGTTATATTTTCAATCATTTTTCTGTAAGGGACGATGCGTTTTCTACCATTGTAAAAGAAGCAATGGAAAAAGGCTTTACCGAGCCCGATCCCAGAGAAGACTTGTCGGGGAACGATGTTGCAAGAAAACTACTAATTCTGGCAAGAGAGCTGGATTTAATTAATGAATTTGATGATATTTCGGTTCAAAATCTCATTCCGCCTCATTTGCGAGAGATGAGTAAAGAAGAATTTCTCACGAGATTAGAAGAACTAAATGACGAATACGAAAATATCAAAAAAAATCAGACCGAAGGTCATGTGCTAAGGTATGTAGGAGATTTGCACGGAGATCTTAGTCAGGACAAAGGGGTTCTGGACGTAAAACTTATTTCTGTTCCTAAAACCTCAGCTCTTGGACAACTCAAAGGTTCAGATTCCATCTTCGAAATTTATACCGAAAGCTATGGTGAAAATCCTATTGTTATTATGGGAGCGGGAGCAGGAGCCAATGTAACTGCACGAGGGGTTTTTGGAGATATTTTGAGACTGAGTGAGAACAAATAATTCAAAATTCCCCTTCCTCTGGAAGGGGTGCCTGAAAGGCGGGTAGGTGTTGATTAATAGTACCCTCTACTTCCGTGGAGAAAAAGTAAAAAAATAAAAAAATCAGATGAAAAATTTTGAAACTTCTGCGATTCGTACTCAAACCGAAAGAAGTCAGTTCGATGAGCATTCTACGCCTTTATACCTTACCTCGAGTTTTGTTTTTGAAGATGCCGAAGATATGCGGGCTTCTTTTGCCGAAGAAAAATCTCATCATATCTACAGTCGGTACAGCAACCCGAATGTGGCAGAATTTACCCAAAAAATTTGCCAAATGGAAGGAGCAGAAGCAGGATACTCTTTTGCGACAGGAATGGCGGCAGTATACAACTCTCTTGCAGCATTGCTCCATAGTGGAGATCATATTTTAAGTTGCCAGTCGGTATTTGGCTCTACACATACCTTGTTCAAAACCTTTTTTCCGAAATGGAATATCGAAACAACTTATTTTAAAGCAGGTGAAACAGATATTGAGAAATACATTCAGCCTAATACCAAAATTCTTTATTTAGAAACACCCACCAATCCTGCCATCGAGATTTTGGATTTGGAACTTATGGGTAAAATAGCCAAAAAACATCACTTATTATTGGTGGTGGATAATTGCTTTGCTACGCCTTATCTTCAACAACCTATAAAGTATGGAGCAGATTTAGTCATTCATTCGGCAACCAAACTTATCGATGGACAGGGTAGGGTTTTAGGAGGTATTGCTGTAGGTAGAGAAGATTTGATAAGAGAAATCTATCTTTTTGCCAGAAATACAGGTCCTGCGATGTCTCCATTCAATGCGTGGGTACTAAGCAAAAGTTTGGAAACGTTAGCATTAAGAGTAGAAAAACATAGTCAAAATGCTCTTCAAGTCGCTGAGTTTTTAGAACAACACCCCAAAGTTTCATTGGTGAAATATCCTTTTTTAAAATCCCATCTCAATTATGAAACAGCAAAAAAGCAAATGAAATTAGGAGGCAGTATCGTAGCATTTGAAGTAAAAGGAGGAATAGAAGGAGGTAGAAACTTTTTAAATGGAATAAAAATGTGCTCCCTGTCTCCCAACTTAGGCGATACCAGAACTATTGTAACACATCCCGCATCTACCACCCATAGCAAATTATCAGAAGAAGATCGGTTAGAAGTAGGGATTACTCCGGGATTGGTACGTATATCGGTAGGTTTGGAACATATAGATGACATTATAAATGATTTGAAAGAGGCACTCGACTGATATTTTTTTAGGATTAAAGCTCAAAGTTCCTAAATTTGCAGTTCTTTAGGAAAATCGACTCTAAATATAAACAGATGAATCTCCAACTAAAGTTTTATTTTTAGAATCGAGACGCAAACCACCAAGGTTTGAAGAAATAAAAAATAAACAGATGAAAAACACAAAACAACTATACCAAGCTCTTTCCGAAAGGATTCTTATTCTTGATGGTGCCATGGGAACCATGATACAAAGACATAAGTTTGAAGAAGAAGACTATCGGGGAGAGCAATTCAAAAACTGGGAAAGTCCACTGAAAGGAAACAACGATATGCTTTCCCTTACTCAGCCTCAAGCCATCGAGGAGATTCATCGCCAATATTTGGAAGCAGGGGCAGATATTATAGAAACCAATACCTTTTCCGGAACTACAATAGCTATGGCAGATTACCATATGGAAGAGTATGTATACGAACTCAATTACCAATCTGCTAAAATAGCTCGTAAAGTATGTGATGAATTTACTACAAAAAATCCCGAAAAACCACGTTTTGCAGCCGGTTCTATTGGACCTACCAATAGAACATTGAGCTTGTCTCCGGATGTTAACGATCCGGGTTACAGAGCGGTAACTTTCGAGGAACTTAGGTTGGCTTACAAACAACAAGCAGAGGCATTGTTAGACGGCGGTTCAGATATTTTGTTGGTCGAAACCATCTTTGATACGCTTAATGCCAAAGCAGCTTTATTTGCTATCGATGAGATAAGGGAAGAACGAAATATCCACATTCCTATTATGGTAAGCGGTACAATTACCGATGCCTCCGGAAGAACACTGAGCGGACAAACAGCAGGTGCTTTTCTGATTTCTGTTTCACATATGGATTTAATGAGCGTAGGTTTCAATTGTGCTTTGGGAGCAAAACAACTCACACCATATTTACAAGAAGTAGCGGAAAATTCCAATTTTGCCGTCTCTGCCTATCCCAATGCCGGTTTGCCCAATGCCTTTGGTCAGTACGACGAGTCTCCTGAATTTATGGCAGAACAAATCCGTGAATATGCCGAAAAAGGGCTCATCAATATCGTGGGAGGATGCTGTGGAACAACTCCCGACCACATCAAAGCGATTGCGGAATTAGTGAAGGATTATCAACCGAGAAAAATCAATGTAACAATCTAAATAGTTTACCAATGTAACAATAATTACTACACTGTTACATTGATAAATTGGTAAATTAAATTATGAAATACCTCAAACTTTCCGGTCTCGAACCGCTTATTATAACTCCGGAATCCAATTTTGTGAATGTAGGGGAACGTACCAATGTAGCCGGTTCCAAAAAATTTCTGAGACTTATAAAAGAAGAAAAATTTTCAGAAGCCTTAGATATTGCACGCCATCAGGTAGAAGGAGGAGCACAGATTTTAGATGTGAATATGGACGATGGACTTATCGATGGCAAATACTCCATGGTAAAATTCCTCAACCTGATTGCTTCGGAGCCCGATATTTGCAAAATTCCTATCATGATCGACAGTTCCAAATGGGAAATTTTGGAAGCAGGTCTGCAAGTTGTACAAGGAAAATCCGTTGTTAATTCCATTAGTTTAAAAGGAGGAGAAGAGGAATTCATCAAACAAGCCAAAACCATCAAAAGATACGGAGCAGCGGTTATTGTAATGGCGTTTGACGAAGTAGGGCAAGCAGACAATTATGAGCGTAGAATTGAAATTTGCCAACGCTCCTACCATATTCTTACTCAGCAGGTAGGCTTCCCTGCGGAAGATATTATTTTTGATTTAAATATATTTCCTGTGGCAACAGGTATGGAGGAACACCGTAGAAATGCCATCGATTTTATAGAAGCAACCCGCTGGGTGCGAACCAATCTTCCGTATGCCAATGTAAGTGGAGGTGTGAGCAATGTTTCTTTTTCGTTCAGAGGAAACGATTCGGTAAGAGAAGCCATGCACTCTGTTTTCCTGTACCATGCTATAAAAGCAGGAATGAATATGGGTATTGTAAATCCTACCATGCTGGAAGTATATGATGATATTCCTAAAGATTTATTGGAACTCGTAGAAGATGTAATGCTCGACCGCCGCGATGATGCTACCGAAAGACTTCTTGATTATTCGGAAAGAGTAAAATCAACAAAAAAAGAAAAAATAGAAGATCTTTCTTGGAGAGAGCAAAATTTGCAAGATCGCATCACTCATTCGTTGGTAAAAGGTATCGATCGTTTTGTAGACGAGGATATGGAAGAAGCCAGACAAATAGCCAGTAGACCTTTGGAAGTTATCGAAAACAACCTGATGACCGGAATGGGGGTTGTGGGTGATCTTTTTGGTAGCGGAAAAATGTTTTTGCCACAGGTAGTAAAATCGGCAAGAGTTATGAAAAAGGCGGTGGCTTACCTTCAACCCTTTATAGAAGCCGAAAAAGATGTAGCCAAACCTGCCAATGGCAAAGTGTTGATGGCTACGGTAAAAGGCGATGTACACGATATCGGTAAGAATATTGTAAGTGTAGTTTTGGGCTGCAACAATTACGAAATCGTAGATTTGGGAGTCATGGTGCCTGCTGAAAAAATAATACAAACCGCTATTGATGAAAAAGTGGATATCATTGGGCTGAGTGGACTCATTACGCCCAGTTTAGACGAAATGGTACATATTGCAGACGAACTGGAAAGAAAAAATCTTAACTTTCCTTTGCTTATCGGTGGAGCAACAACCTCAAAGGCTCACACGGCAGTAAAAATAGATTTAAAATACAAAAATGCAGTAGTGCATGTAAACGATGCCTCGAGAGCAGTAGGCGTAGTGAGTCAGCTACTTAGTAACAGAAATAAGGAATACGTTTCTGAAATCAAAACAGATTATGCCGATTTTAGAGAAAAATTCCTCAACCGAGCCATCGATAAAGAATATGTTTCTATTGAAGAAGCGAGAGCCCAAAAATTTACAATCGATTGGGAAAAAGAAAACATTCCTCAACCCAACAAATTGGGCATACATGTCATAGAAAGCCAAGATTTGAATGAATTGGTAGACTATATTGATTGGTCTCCGTTTTTCAGAAGTTGGGATTTACACGGAAAATTTCCGGATATTTTAGAGGATAAAGTGGTGGGAGAGCAAGCAACCGAACTGTACCACGATGTACAGATTTTGCTAAAAAAAGTATTAAAAGAAAAACTATTTGAAGCAAAGGCTATTTTTGGAATTTTTCCTGCACAGGCAGATGGAGATGACATTATTATACAGCAAGTTACTACCAAAAATGAACTGGCACGCTTTAGAACACTACGCCAACAAGCAAAAAGATCCGATGGTAAAGAATACTTTGCTCTATCCGATTTTATTGCTCCGCAATCTACCGGAAAACAAGATTATATAGGCTGTTTTTGTGTAACCACAGGATTTGGAACCGATGAGTTAGCAAAACAATACGAAGAAAACCATGATGATTATACGGCAATTATGGTAAAGGCTTTAGCAGATCGTTTTGCAGAAGCCTACGCCGAATTTTTGCACAAAAAAGTAAGAAAAGAATATTGGGGCTATGCGAGCGATGAAACTTTGGATAACGATGCCCTTATCAAAGAAAAATACATTGGTATAAGACCTGCTCCCGGTTATCCTGCTTGTCCGGATCATTTGGAGAAACCCACAATTTGGGAACTTCTAAAAGTGCAAGAAAACATAGGTGTAATACTTACCGAAAGTATGGCAATGTGGCCTGCAGCAAGTGTAAGTGGCTATTACTTTGCCAATCCAAAGAGTAAATATTTTGGTGTAGGAAAAATAACGGAAGATCAAGTAAAAGACTACGCCGAAAGAAAAGGGATAGAAATAGAAACGGCAAAAAGATGGCTGGCTCCTAATATAGCGTGATGGCTAGTATAAAGTTGTAAAGAGGATTAATCTAAGTTAATTTCAGTTTGGGATAAAATGTTTATCGCAAATAAAGATGTTATATACGAAAGCGAATGTAATTTAGTAGAAGTACTCCAAAAAAAAATCCATTTTATTCAAAACTAAGGGATATGATCCTGTTGTATTGGAAAAAAATATTTATAATGATAGTAGATGGTGGAGTATTTATAAATGAAATAGAAACAGGAGACACTATTTATAAAAAATGATTATTTTTCCTATACATGTAAAAAAAAGGTATTGTATTAAAAAAGAATGGATATGTTATGATGATGACGGCAAGCATGAGTATGCTAATAAAAAAGAGTAATTCTCCAGTTCTACGAAGTCCCTCAACTTTGTGGGGTAACCTCTAAAAGCCATCGAAAAATCAAAATGTAAATGCAAGTTTAGGATATAGGAGTTTTTGATTCAGTTGATGGAGGTGTTCCTAACGAAAATTCCTATGTGTTTTTAGCGTTGGCGAGGTTGGCATCTATTTGAAAGTAAGTAATGAGGTGATTATAACTGATGATCATTTATTTCTCAATCCCAATCTGCGGCCACAAATTTCATTTCATTGCCTTTTCCGTCAGAAAGTGTGAGGTGACGCCCATTAATTTTGTACCTTTTCATTTGAGGTAAAGTTTTAGCAAAATCGCCTTCCAAATCCATAAATCCTTCGCAATACATCATGGTTGACATGCCTTCGCCAAAGGAAATTTTACCTTTTTGAAGTTTTTTTACGCCAAAATTAAGTCCATTACAGCCCATATTCGCATAAACATTTTTTTTATCTACAAACTTTAAATACGCTTTTGCTTTCACAAAATGGTCTTTTTTGTAATTTTTGAAAGAAATAAGCATCCATTTTCTGTTTAGTTCATCAAAAGTTTTTGTTTGTGCTTTACAACTTGACATTAAAAAAAATGACATTACCGAAACCAATACTATTTTAAGTGTTTTCATTTTTAAATTTTATTTAGACTTTAAATTCCAATTTTCGTACCAAAAGCAATTCTAAATTCCCTAAAAATACGTATTTTAGTCGCATTAAAAATTTAACTAATTATTTATATACATGAAAAGAATATTTTTATTATTCACATTCTTGTTGAGTTTCGCACAGATGCGTGCAGATGAAGGAATGTGGCTTATGATGCTCGTGAAAAGATTAAACGGCACAGATTTACAAAAACAAGGTCTTAAATTAACAGCAGAAGAAATTTATTCTGTAAACCACTCCAGTTTGAAGGACGCTATCGTTCAGTTTGGAGGAGGTTGTACCGCAGAAGTAGTTTCTAAAGAAGGGTTGTTGTTTACCAACCACCACTGTGGTTACGATGCTATCGCTGCACTGTCTACACCAGAAAAAAATTACCTTAAAGATGGTTTCTTTGCCATGAATAATAAAGAAGAGCTTCCTGCAAAAGGACTTTCGGTAAGATTTTTAGTAAGAATGGACGATGTTACTGCAAGAATCAATGGTAAATTAAATAATATTATGTCTGCAGATGAAAGACGTGCAATCATTGAGGCTGAATACAAAGCCATTCAGAAAGAAAATTCTGAAAACGGAAAATATACTGTAGTAGTAAGAGATTTCTTTAGCGGAAATGAGTTCTATTATTTTGTATATCAAGATTATAAAGATGTAAGATTGGTAGGAACTCCTACAGAATCTATCGGGAAATACGGTGGCGATACTGATAACTGGGAATGGCCAAGACACACTGGTGATTTCTCTGTTTTCAGAATTTATGGTGATGCTAACGGAAATCCTGCAGAATATTCTCTTAACAATGTTCCTCTGAAGCCAAAATATCACCTTCCTATCTCTATGAAAGGCGTGAAGCCCGGAGATTTTACCATGATTATGGGTTATCCTGGCAGAACAAACCGTTATTTAACTTCTTACGGAATTAATCAATTGGTTACCAAAGATTACGTTGGTTGGGTAGACGCATCTAAAACCGCAATGGACGTGATGAAAAAATACATGGACAAAGATACAGGAACAAGATTAGACTACGCTTCTCAATACGCTTCTGTTGCTAATTATTGGAAAAATAGAGCCGGGACTATAGAATCTGTGAACAAAAACGGAACAGTTGCAGATAAACAAAAGGTGGAAGCTAAATTTCAAGAATGGGCAAATAAACCCGAAAATAAAGCAACCTACGGAAATGTTCTTTCTGAAATTGAAGCCTATTATAA
This sequence comes from Cloacibacterium sp., assembly GCA_017995195.1. Classification (GTDB taxonomy): domain Bacteria; phylum Bacteroidota; class Bacteroidia; order Flavobacteriales; family Weeksellaceae; genus JAGOJI01. The sequence goes on along the minus strand of JAGOJI010000047.1, from coordinate 7,895 downwards.
GTTAATTGCTGATAGAAATCTTGAAAGAAACTATGCTTCTCAGTTCCAAAGAAATGCAAAATATGCTGTAATTCCTTACAGAATAGGCTCTGCTCTTAAATCTTATTTAGAGCAAGATGCAGCAGGAAGAACTGCTATGAAAGCAAAACTTACAACAGGCATTGAAGGTTCTTATGATGGTTTCCATGCAGATGTAGAAAAAGATATGCTACAGACATTGTTGTCTCTTTACAAAGCAAAAGTTCCTTTTGACAATCAATTACCTGTTCTTAAATATGCTAATCCTTCAGAGTTGGCAAATCAATCTAACGTTTCCATTTTTAGAGATAAAGAATCTGTTCTTAAATTTTTAGAAAATCCGAGCAAAGAAGTTTTAGAAAACGATCCACTTTACAGGTTTTCAGGAATTATGGTTTCTGAAGCCATGATGTTTGGTGACAAATATGTAAAAGCAGATGATCAGTTCGCTAAAAACACAAGACTTTATTTTGATGGTTTAAGAAAAGCTAACCCAGACAAAGCTTACTATCCAGATGCTAACTCTACTATGAGAGTTACCTTCGGTAAAGTGGACAGATTGCCTATCAGAAAAGACAGACAATATTACGGAGTGAAAGATAATTTCTATACCGATATGAAAGGTATGGTTGCAAAATACAAAAAAGGCGATGCTGAATTTGACTTACCTCAACGTTTGTTAGATTTGTACAAAAAGAAAGATTTCGGACCATACAAAGATAAAAAAGGTTATATGCCTGTAAATTTCTTGTCTGATAATGATATTACAGGAGGAAACTCTGGTTCGCCAATTATGAACGGTAACGGAGAACTGATTGGTCTTGCTTTTGACGGAAACTCTGAAGCTCTTTCTGGTGACATCGTTTTTGAAAAACAATGGCAAAAAACCATCAACCTTGATGTGAGATTCTTACTTTGGGTAATGGATAAATATCACGGAGCCGGTTATTTATTAAATGAAATGACGATTAGAAAATAAGCAACATCTTGCTTTTATCATAAGCCTCAAGGAGATTCTCTTGAGGCTTTTTTATGAAAAATATATTAACGTAATAGCAATAATTTATCTATATGTTTTGCCGGTTTATTAGTCGCAGCCTGAAGTGACTCACGATTTTTATTTTTTTATTTGAAGTTTAAGTTGCCTAAATAAAATTGATGATTAAATTTTATAAACTACTTATTTCAGACTCTCTGCAATCTATTTTTTAGAGATAAAAAATTCTATAAAAATTTGCCTAAATCTTGTAAAATCGATTTTTTTAGAAAAATTATCTTTGATTTTTGATGAGAAAATATTATATTTCTCCAACTTGAAAATGTTTTTATGAGATTGAAAAAATTATTCCAATGGACTTTATTGTTTCCCGTTTTTGCGTGGATTCTTTATTTATCAGGCTTAGCAGACGATAATGCATGGTTTGAAATGCTGAGTGGTGCCTTATTAGTTGTTAGTGTACTTTCCGCAGTTCATCATGCAGAAGTAGTAGCACACAAAGTAGGAGAACCTTTTGGAACCATTATTTTAGCTATCGCCATTACTATTATAGAGGTAGCACTTATTATATCGCTTATGGTGGCAGGTGGAGAAGGTGCTATTTTTTTGGCAAGAGATACTGTTTTTGCTGCTATTATGCTTATTCTCAACGGAATTTTAGGTGCCTGCCTGTTGGTTGGAGGTGTTAAGTACCACGAACAGTTTTTTGCCAAATCTTCGGCTAATACTGCTCTTATCAGTTTGGTTGCTATTTTGGTTCTAACACTTATTCTGCCTAATTATACTACCAGTATCAGAGGTCCTGTCTATACAAAACCTCAGTTGATTTTCGTTGCCGTTGCTTGTTTGGTTGTGTACGGGAGTTTTCTTTTGGTTCAGACTGTTCGTCATCGAAATTATTTTATGCCCGAAAATGATGATGAAGAGCATGTAGAACCCCCAACCAATCGACAAACTTTAATGAGTTTGGCAACACTTATTGCATGTTTGGGAATTGTAGTATTATTGGCAAAATCTCTTTCACCGGCTATTGAAGAAATCGTACAAGATGCAGGACTTCCCAAATCTTTGGTAGGTATCATTATCGCGGCTGTTGTTCTTCTTCCAGAAGGAATTGCTGCCATAAAAGCCGCTCGGAGAAATGATATACAGACAAGTCTCAACTTATCTCTCGGGTCAGCATTAGCCAGTATTGGGCTTACAATTCCTGCAGTAGCGGTGGTATGTAGTTTATATAATCTTCCTTTGGTCTTGGGACTCGATATCAAATCCACAGTTTTATTGGCACTTTCAGTATTTATCGCCATGCTTGCCCTAAGTAAGGGGAAAACCAATATCTTGTATGGAGTAGTACTATTGGTAAATTTAGCAGCTTATATCTTTACGATTATTTATCCCTAATTTGAGGTAGTAATACATAAATCATCTGAATATGAGACAGCTTGTTTAAATTTTTAAATAAAACTTTTTATAGTATTATTTTTTAACCTTCTTAGATTTAATAGACTTTGTTTATTCTTACTTTTAACATTAAAAAAAATGGGTTTTGCGAGGTACGACAAAAAATATGACTTCACAGCCATGTAAATCAAAAAACATATTTTTGCACTATGAATCACGACACCATTTGTGCATTAGCGACAGCCAACGGAGTAGGAGCCATCGGAATCATCAGAGTTTCGGGCGAGAAATCTTTTGAAATTGTCAACAAAATTTTTGAAGGGAAAAACTTGGAAAAAGTAGGTTCTCACACCGTTCATTATGGGTATATTGTGGATAAGAGCCAAGAGTCGAGAACTGAGAGTCGAGAACCGAGAACCGAAAATCAAAATTTTGATACTGACAATCATCAACCATTAACCGACAACCATATACATATAATAGATGAGGTGATGGTTTCCGTTTTTCATGCTCCGAAAACTTTCACGACTGAAAATTCTGTAGAAATTTCGTTTCATGGTTCGCCATATATTGCCAAAAAAATTCTGGAAGTTCTCATCAAAAACGGAGCGAGAATGGCAAAAGCAGGCGAGTTTACGATGCGTGCTTTTATGAACGGAAGAATAGATTTGGCTCAAGCAGAATCCATTGCAGATTTAATTGCTTCCGAAAATGAGGCTTCCAGAAAAGTCGCTTTACATCAACTAAAAGGCGGGATTTCTAACGAAATCTCTTTATTGAGAAATGATTTGCTCAACTTTACTTCGTTAATAGAATTAGAACTTGATTTCGCCGAAGAAGATGTAGAGTTTGCCGACAGAACTGCTTTAAACAAGCTAATCTCAAACCTCAAATCTCAAATCTCAAATCTCAAATCTAGTTTTCAATACGGAAATGCCGTGAAAAACGGAGTTTCTGTGGCGATTATTGGAAAACCCAATGCAGGAAAATCAACGCTTCTCAATGCTTTGTTGAAAGAAGAACGGGCGATTGTTTCCGATATTGCCGGAACTACAAGAGATACCATTGAAGAAGTGTTGCACATCAAAGGAACTGCTTTTCGTTTTATTGATACCGCCGGAATCCGCGAAACTACCGATGAAATCGAGGTAATAGGTGTGCAGAAAGCAAAAGAAAAAATTGCGACGGCAAAGATACTTTTGTATCTGTATGATGAATTTGACAGTTCCCCAGAGGAAGTCGTGAACTTTGTGAAGGAATTTTACCGTGATGATTTGCAGATTGTTTTGGTACACAACAAAATAGATTTATCAAACGGATATTTTGAAAATTCTTTTGATCAGGATTTAAAAAATCAGCTTTTTCCCGATTATACTACACGAATCATAGGAATTTCTGCCAAAGATAAAACCGGAATTGAAGCTGTAAAACATGTTCTCACAGAATATATTGAAAATCTTAAAGAATCTGAAAACAATGTGGTCATTACGAATCAGCGTCACTACGAAGCCTTACAAAAATCTCTTGACTCTGTAATTAAAGTGGAAGAAGCGGTAAACCACAAAATCTCAACAGAACTCCTCGCCTACGAGTTGAAAAACGCTTTGGAGCACCTTGGAGAAATCTCAGGGGAGTTTACCAATGATGAAGTTTTAGGGAATATTTTTTCTAAGTTTTGTATCGGGAAATAAATCTACTTTCTTTTGATTTCTTTTATGTTCTTTTGATTGATTTTCAATAATTTATGTAATTTATATTTTCTTATGTAAGAGTTTGTTTGTACTTTTGTTACACCTTGTGTACACCTTGATTATAAAAGTTGTACAAAAAAGCACTATTGTACACCTCAAAACAAACTTATGAAAATTACACTGAAGCAAAAAGTATTAACAGACGGTAGAATTAGCCTCTATCTTGAATTCTATAAAGGTTCAACAACAGATAATCAAGGTAAAAGAACTCACCTCAGAGATTTTGAGTTTCTTAAAATGTATCTGTTTGGAAATCCCAAAACTACGAAAGAGAAAACTCATAATAGAGAAACTTTAGAAATGGCAGAAGGAATTCTGGCTATTCGTAAAGCTGAATTTTTGCAAGGTAAATACGAGCTGAAGAATACAACCAAAGCCAAAAGAACCTTTCTAAAATACTTTGAAGAGTTAACTGCAGAAAAGCAAAAACAGGATTCCTCCAACAATTATGGCAATTGGTTTTCTACATTACAGCATTTAAAAAAAATCGTCTCCAAGAATTTGACTTTTGATGAAATTGATGAAGAATTTTTAAAGAAAGTAAAATCCTACTTTGAAAAAGATGCGCGAACCAAAAGTAACCTTCCACTTTCACAAAATTCAAAATATTCCTATTTCAATAAATTTAAAGCATCTCTCAGAAATGCTTTTGATGATGGTTATCTCACAATAAATTTTGCACAGAAGGCAAAATCATTTGAACAAGCAGAAAGCCAAAGGGAATATTTGACTTTTGACGAACTTCAGTCACTAGCAAAAACTGAATGCAAGTATGAAGTACTTAAACGAGCTTTTCTATTTTCCTGTCTTTCCGGGCTTCGTTGGTCGGATATCAATACTTTAACTTGGTCGGAAGTTCGCGATGAAGGAAATTTCAGCAAAGTCAACTTCAGACAGGAAAAAACTGACGGTGTTGAATATCTGTATATTTCTCAGCAGGCGAGAGAACTGTTGGGAGAACGGCAGTCACCACAGGAAAGGGTTTTTCGTGGACTAAAATATGGAATGACGTATAATACTGAAATCGTTCGATGGTGCAATAGGGCAGGAGTTTCGAAACATATAACATTTCACTCTGCTCGACATACCAATGCAGTCTTAATGTTGGAAAATGGAGCTGATATTTATACCGTTTCAAAGCGTTTGGGACATCGTGAAATACGCACCACAGCGATTTACGCAAAAATTGTAGATTCTAAAATGAAAGAAGCTGCCGAAATGATACCGGAATTAAAAATTGAACTTTGATGGATAATGAATTAAGAGAAGAAATAAGAAAATTGATAAGAGAAGAATTATTACTAATAATTCTCGAGGATAAAAAATTAAAATTGTCATTGGAAACCTACTTGAAATCTATGCTAGGATCTGAAATTAAATACCTGAAAATGATTGAAGATGGGTTTCAAAAATCAGATCAGGAAGTAACATTGCAACTTGACTCAAACAATTTAAAGTTAGGTGCAGCCGGATGGATTAATTATGAAGAAATTGATGAAAAACATTTAAAGAATGTTCATGAACAATTGATTTCTAATGAATTTACGGATACAGATTTTGAGGATTTTAGTGATATAATAATGAATAGATCTATCAAAAAAATTAATTGGATTCAGAGAATGAGTAAAGATAAAAATACTATCAATTCTTATGGAATTTTTGATCTGCTTTATAGCTTAGATTTCTCAATCATTAATCTAAAAGGAACAAAACTACGCTGGTTTATTTTTTCTGTCTTGAGAAAGTTTTCTGAAAACGGAGATAATTTCACGTTTGAAAGGATATATGACTCATTTAGTAAATGGAAAAATCTAAAAATTCAAAATAATTAAGCGAAAAAATGCACATTTTTATTTTCGCTCAATAGCTTTTTAGTTATTGATTTCCTTTGCTTCATTAACTCAAACAAATTGCAACAAATGGAAAAGAATGAAATTATTTTGCACAAGCTAAATCAGATTGAAAAGCATATTTTCGGTTTGAAGTCAATCCTTAATGTAGAGGAACTTTCTGACTATACTGGATTTAAGAAATCTTATATTTACAAACTTGTCCATGGAAATTTGATCCCCTTTTCAAAACCGAATGGGAAAGTTCTTTTTTTCGAACGAAAAAAGATAGACCAATGGTTGCTTTCCAACAGTTCGAAGTCTCAAGCAGAATTAGAACAGGAAGCATTAGAATTTTCTTTCAAAAATAGAAAGTAATGCAGGACGGCATTAAACGAATCGTGAAGAAAGAAATATCAAACGAAAGTCAAATTGGCTGGATTCGTATTTCGAATGATTTTGTTGATAATTTCCTTTTTGAAGACAAAAGGTTTGTGGATATTCCAATTACCGCACTTCGAATTCTCGCTAATATCATAGCTATTGTGAGGGATGAACAATTTCGTCCTGAAGACAGACCAACGCAACTATCTTTGTTTGAAGATGATTTCGAAACTGAGCATAATATCTTTGCACGAATTAAGATCAGGAATACCGCAATTTCTCCAAGCCGTTCTTATAAACAGATTGCAAAGGCTTATGAATTTCTAACTAAGTTCAGAATGGATTGGTATTCATCAAAGAATTCGCAGGGAAGATTAATCAAGACTTACGGTGGATTAATCTCAACTCCAACCAAGGACGAACGGGGTTATACTGTTTTCCTTATAAGCAGTTATTGGCTAAAGAAGCTAATTGTTCTGCCACAGTATAATAAAATACTGTTTGATTTAGCATATCATTTGACCAACAACAAACAAGTAATCTTTGCGATTTGGCTCACAAGAATTCCTGAAGATGGAACAATATTAAAGCTTGATACCTTCAATAAAAAATTTGGGCTTGAATATAAAAATGCGGGAGATTTTTGTTCCAAATTTTTAAGACCCATAAAAAAATCACTAGATATGGTTAATGACATTTCGTTTAATTACCAATTTACACATGATAGAATTAAAATTATACCTTACAAAAAGGAAGTGAAAAGAAATCCTGCCTTAAAACAGGAAACAAGGATTAGCTATCGATTATCATATTTTAAAAGGCGGTTCAAACTAGATGACAATCAGTCATACCGATTAAAAAAGGTGTTTGAAACTGATGTGAAATTAGTTGAAGCTTCGTACAAGGATTTTGTAAAGATCAATAGAAATAGAAAATTAAAGAGCACACACTTTGTTGGAGAAATTTTTTTGCAGGAACTGCAAACCTTTATCAGCAAAAACTATAAACAAAGTAAAGCAGCTGAAAAATTTCCGGATGGGTTTCCAATCTTATATTAGAATGAAGTTTGCGGATTTGCACTCCTTTAGATTGCGGAATTCCACTCCTTGATGGGTTCAAAATGAATTTTCTCAATGTAAAATCATCAAGTTTGCGGATTTGCGCTCCTAAATTGGTTTTGAAACGTCTAGTTGTGGATAACTATAAAGGCATTTCGAAAAATTTGCGGATTTGCTCTCCTTTGAAAACAGGCAAGTTTGCGGAATTGCACTCGGAAGTTTGCGGAATTGCGCTCCTCACAATTGCGGAATTGCGCTCTGCCAAAAATGTAAGTTTTACTTGTATTGGTGCGAGATACCCCCATTTAATAAAAGTACTATTAAAAGATATTTGATTATCCGTTTTTAATCATAACCCTGTAATGTTAGCAATAATAAGCCTTTCAAAGAGGCTATCTCCAAAATATCTTCGATTTAGCTTGTAGATGAATTCGTTGAGATAGAGTTGAAGATACTT
>JAGOJI010000046.1 GCA_017995195.1 Cloacibacterium sp. | reverse complement strand
ATAAGTACTTTAAAAAGCATAAAGCCAAATAAAAAAATGAACTGTTTTTTTACCTCGACCCAACTACTTTCAAAAGAATAATGCGACCTTATAACTCTTTCTTGTTTCGAGCTGAGGTTAATTAAAGAATTGATGGATGTAATTTTCCAAAGGCTTGGGGAAAGATTTCAGTTGTGACTCATGATAAGTTGTCGTGATGAGCTTGTTTTCTTTAGCTGTTTTTTCAAATATTTTTTTACTCTCTACTGCTACATTTATAAATCTTATATTCAGGTTTTTGTGTGTAAGTTTATGCAGAATTGTTTTTTCGTTTCGAATATAGTCATACAAATTATTTCCTATTTCTTCGGGAAAATCATATAACTTTTTCCAAATAAAATCATCGGTTCTTTGTTTAATTAAAAATTGATTTTTATGATGAATAAAGTAATAAATCAAGTTTAAATCTTGTGTCTTCACTTTTTTTGTTTTCACAGGAAATTGAGAAACTGTATGGGTTTGAAAAGCCAGACAGTCGTTATAAATAGGGCAATTCCCACATTCGGGGTTCTTGGGTTTACAGATTCCCGACCCTAGATCCATTACTGCCTGATTAAAATCTCCAAATCTTTTTTCAGGCATAATCATAAGGGCTAATTCATAAAAATAGAGGTAGGCTTTGGGTTTTGAGACATCAAAATCGTCGGCGAAAATTCTAGATAAGACCCTATAGAAATTACCATCTATAGCAGGAATTCTTTGGTTGAAACAAATGCTGGATATGGCAGCGGCTGTATATTTACCTACACCTTTAAGGCTAAGAATATCTTTGTGGTTTTCGGGAAAATTTCCTCCAAAGTCATTGGAGATTTGTTGTGCAGCCTTGTGCAAATTAATAGCTCTGGAGTAATATCCTAAGCCTTTCCAATAGAGCAAGACTTCGTCTATATGAGCATTGGCAAGCGTATGAACATTCGGAAACCTCTCTACAAATTGCACATAATGGTTCAGTCCTTGTTCTACTCTTGTTTGTTGTAAGACCGTTTCGCTAATCCAGATTTGATATGGCTTTTGGGTTTCCCTCCAAGGTAAATCTCTCGCATTCAAATCATACCATTGTAATAATTTCAAACCAATGTTTGGAAAATCGGTGTTTTTGTTCGTTTTTTTCAAAAAAAAATTTTTATATTTGCACACCAAAAATAAAAACAAAAAAGGAAATGACAAAAGCAGAATTGGTAAATACCATCTCCAACAAGTTAGGAATAGAAAAAAATGATACCCAAAAGGTAATTGAGGCTTTTATGCAAGAGATAAGAACTACCATGTACAGTGGCGATAGTGTTTATTTAAGAGGTTTTGGTTCTTTTATTATTAAGACAAGAGCAGAGAAAACAGGTAGAAATATATCAAAGAACACTGCAATTACCATTCCTGCACACAATATTCCGGCATTTAAGCCATCTAAAACTTTTGTAGAGAAAGTAAAAACTAAAGTTCCTGTAAAGAAATAATTAATTGAATATTAACAAGATATAAAAAATTTAAGCTATGCCAAGCGGAAAAAAAAGAAAAAGACATAAGGTGGCTACCCACAAGAGAAAGAAAAGAAGAAGACAAAACAGACATAAGAAAAAGAAATAATCTTAGGTCTATCCTTAATAACATATGATATAGTTGGTGTTTTTATTTTTGTAAATTTCACCGACTATATTTTGTTTTACATGATGAGATGATTATAGTTTAACGACTTGCTTCTTAACACACCCCCATAAATTTTAGAAATGAAGAAAGAATTATTAATATCTCATGACGACGAGGCTTCTAAAATTGCCCTTATAGAAGATGGCAGACTGTTCGAATTACATGTGTCCGAGCAGGCCAATGATTTTGTGGTTGGAGATTTGTTTATCGGAAAAATTAAAAAACTGGCACCCAACCTCAATGCGGCTTTCGTAAACATTGGTTACGAGAAAGATGCGTTTTTACACTATCAGGACTTGGGACCTCAGTTTTTGACCTACCAAAGGCTTTTAAAGGATATCTTGAGCAAAAAAATCCAAACTCCAAGTCTCAAAAACTTCCCTATTGAAAAAGAAATCAACAAAAGCGGAACAATAGACAAAGTACTAACCGCCGGAGACAACGTTCTGCTTCAGATTACCAAAGAGCCCATTTCTACTAAAGGCCCAAGAATATCGACCCAGATTTCGCTTACGGGTAGATTTTTGGTTTTACTTCCGTTTGACCAAAAAATATCTATTTCCAAAAAAATTAAAAGTGCCGAAGAAAAAGCAAGGCTAAAAACTCTAATAGAAAGTATAAAACCTGAAGGTTTTGGTGTTATTATAAGAACCGTAGCCGAAGGAAAAAAAGTAGCAGAACTCCATAACGATATGAATCAGTTAGTGGAGAAATGGAATGTATGCTTCAAAAATATACAGAAAAATAAGGTTCCTTCTAAGGTTCTAAGCGAAGAAGATAAGGCTTCGGCTATTCTTCGAGATAACTTCAATCAGGATTTTGTAAGTATCATTTGCGATGATGAGCAAATGGTAAATGGCATGAAAAACTATTTGGAAGTCATCGCTCCTGAGCGAAAAAACATTGTTCAGTTCTATGATTCCCATATTCCTCTTTTGGAGTATTACAATGTAGAGAAGCAACTGAAACAATCTTTTGGGAAACATGTGAATATCCCAAGCTCCAAGGGAGCTTATCTTGTGATAGAACACACCGAAGCATTGCATGTGATAGATGTAAATTCAGGAAACAACATATCCACAGGAGGGCAAGCCAACAAAGTACACGCCCTGAACGTGAATAAGATGGCTGCTACAGAAATCGCAAGACAACTAAGATTGCGTGATATGGGGGGAATTATTGTGGTTGATTTTATTGATATGATGGACGCCGAGCACCGTAAAGAGCTTTATGAACATCTTAAAGAAGAAATGAAGCGTGACAATGCCCGCCACAAGATATTACCACCGAGTAAATTTGGTTTGATTCAGATGACACGCCAAAGGGTGCGTCCGGAAAAAGTAATCGATACGCAGGAAGAAAATCCTAATAAAGACGGTGAAATTAGCGCTCCTATTGTAGTGGTAGAAAAAATGGAAGATACCATTAAAAATTTCTTAACCAACGAAAAAGGAAAACTATATCTCCATACTCATCCTTTTGTAGAGGCGTACTTAACCAAAGGAATTTTTAGTAGTATTCAAATGAAATGGTTTTTGAAATACAAAAAATGGGTAACTATAATTCCCAGAGACTCTTTTAAATATTTAGAATACCGATTGTATAATTCTCAGAAAAAGGAATTGATGGCATTCACGAACTAAAATAAAAATCCCCGAATTTTCTCGGGGATTTTTTTAGTTGTTTATTTTCTTTATTATAATTGAGGCCCTGCAGAAACCAATTTTTTCCCCTCCTCGGAATTTTCATACTGCTTAAAATAATTGATGTATTTAGCAGCTAAATCTTTAGCTTTTTTCTCCCATTCAGAAACATCTGAGTAAGTGTCTCGAGGGTTCAGGATACCTTCGGATACCTTTGGTAAAGCGGTAGGATACTTCAAATTCATTACAGGAATAGTATCTGTTTCGGCTGTGTCTATAGAGCCATCAAGAATAGCATCTATAATAGCACGAGTATCTTTCAGAGAAATTCTTTTACCTGTTCCGTTCCATCCTGTATTTACCAAATAAGCTTTTGTACCATGTTCTTTCATTTTACCAATTAATGTTTTGGAATACATGGTAGGGTGTAATGATAGAAACGCTTCCCCAAAAGCCGGAGAAAAAGATGGAGTCGGCTCAGTAATTCCTCTCTCGGTTCCTGCCATTTTGGAAGTGTAACCGCAGAGGAAGTGATATTGAGCTTGCTCATCGGTCAAAATAGAAACTGGAGGCAATACTCCAAAAGCATCGGCAGAGAGATAAATCACCTTTTTGGCATGTCCTGCTTTAGAAGGTAAAACAATCTTGCTGATATGGTGAATAGGATAGGATACTCTTGTATTTTCGGTAATAGAGTCATCTTCATAATCTACTTTTCCATGAGCATCTACTACAACATTTTCCAATAAAGCATCTCTTCTGATAGCTCCAAAAATATCGGGCTCTTTCTCGGCAGAAAGGTCTATTACTTTGGCATAGCAACCTCCTTCGAAGTTAAATACGCCGTTGTTGTCCCAGCCATGTTCATCATCTCCAATCAAATAGCGTTTAGGGTCGGCAGAAAGTGTTGTTTTTCCTGTCCCTGAAAGTCCAAAAAACACGGCAACATCACCTTTTTCTCCTACATTAGCAGAGCAGTGCATGGAAGCCATTCCTTTTAGCGGGAGGTAATAATTCATCATAGAGAACATTCCTTTCTTCATTTCGCCACCATACCAAGTTCCACCAATGATTTGAACTTTTTCCGTCAAATTAAACATAACGAAATTTTCAGAGTTCAAGCCTTGTGCTTCCCAGTTAGGGTTGGTTACTTTGGAGCCGTTCATTACCAAGAAGTCGGGCTCGCCGTAGTGCTCCAATTCGTAATGAGAAGGTCTTATGAACATATTGGTAACGAAATGAGCTTGCCATGCTACCTCCATTACAAATCTTACTTTTAATCTTGTATCGGGATTGGTTCCACAGAAAGTGTCTACTACATAGATTTTTTTGTCTGAAAGAGCGTTGGTTACCAATTTTTTTAGGTCGCCAAACACTTCAGGGGAAACCGGTCTGTTGATGTTTCCGTCCCACCAAATGGTGTTTTCCGAAACAGCATCTTTTACAATAAAGCGATCCTTAGGAGAACGCCCTGTAAAAACACCTGTTTTTACGGCTACTGCACCGGATTCGGTAAGTATACCTTGTTCGAATCCTTCATTATTAGCAGACATTTCATCTTGAAATAATCTTTCGTAAGTAGGATTATAGATAATTTCGGTTGCGTTTTTAATTCCGTGTTTTTCTAAATATTGCTTAATGTGCTCCATAAGAATACTTTATCTTGTGATTTTTTTTGAAAAATTGAGTGCACAAATTTAATCTAAAAAAATTGATTACAAATATTTAGTTAATATTTTATTCCTAATTTTTTTAATCGTTAAAATCTATAACGAAAATATTGAGTTTTTTGCTCAAAAACAGAATAAAATTAACTCTTCCCCAAAGACGGATTAAACTCATTTAAAGTTTTATTGATAAAATTATCTAAAGTTTTTAATTTATCACATTAGTTAAGTACATGATAAAAAATTCTAATTTACTTGCATATTAAGATGGAAATCTTTGTGCTAAAATGCAATGCTTTCAAATTTTACTATATACTGAAAAAAATCCCGTAAAAATCAATAAGTTTGTAAAAAATAAATTTATGAAGTTTCTTTTCAAATTTTTGCTTTTGGCTTTGCCTTTATTTTTTTTGACAAGCTGTTTCGATATTATCGACAAAATCAGCTTAAAATCTGATGGAAGCGGAGAATATCATCTTATTTTAAATGCCAGCAAAAGTAAAACCAGATTAGAATCTGTCTCGAAGATGGAAACCTTCAACGGAAGAAAAATACCCAAAAAAGCAGAAATAGAAAGCAAAATAAATGAAGCAGCAAAGGTTTTTCGGAATATCTCGGGAATAAGTAATGTGAAAACATCTTACGATTTTGAGAATTACATCATCAAGCTTAGTTGTAACTTCAAAAAAATAGAAAATATTAATGCCGGTTTAGAGCAACTTAAAACCAATAAAATAATCGGGAAAGCTATTCCTACGCAATTGTACAGCAATAACATCAGCGGAAAAACATTTTCTCGAAACAAAATCAACACCTTTAAAAACGATTATGACAAATTGAACAAAACCGACAAAGAGATTTTCAACAATGCCCAATACACGTCGGTAATACAGTTCGAAAATGCGGTAAAATCTCAAACCAATAATACCTACGCTATTTCGCCCAACAAAAAAGCGGTAAAAATCGATGGAAATATTTTGGATTTTATCCTTCAAAAAAAAGCCATACAAAACACCATAAAGTTTTAATTAAATAACTACCCAATACCAACTGCTCAATATCCAAGCACCATGAACCATTTTCTTAAAATTTCCATAGCCTTGCTTTTGTTTTGTGTAACGTCTGTTTTTGCACAAAATAGCGACAAAACTTCTTCTGATGCTTTCTTCTATATGGAAGTAAACGGAAAACAACTCGATAAAAAACTCAACTGGGAAAAACTCAATCTTTTCCTCAATAAAATGGAGAAAAACGGCAAAAAGAAACTTAACTGGAACGATTTTGCCCAAACAGGGATTAATTACAACGCAACACAGAAACACTACGCCACTCATAATGATTCGGTTACCTCTTATACCGCTCATTTCACTTTAGATAATGGTAATAAGTTTTTAGAATTTATCAATTCTTCTAAAAAAGAAGGTCGAGAAATTACCCCAAAAGGCAATTACGCTTATGTGGATTTAGACGAGGAAACCTTTGTGGCTTGGAACAAAGAAAAAGCTGTTTTGAAGTATATTCAGTACAGAAAGCTCCCAAAGCCAATCACAGAGGTAGTTGTGGATAGTGCGGCTGTAGCTGTAGATAGTGCAGCTGTAGACAGTATAGCTGCGGCAGTAGGTGAAGTGCAACCCTTCAATTACAAAGAAGAAATAGCATACCTAAAAGACGAAATAACCTACTTAAAGAGTAGTATAAAAAGTAACCAAAAAGAAATTGCAGAAATCCAAAAAACCATAAAATATTTACAAAAACACCACAAATATCCTAAAGACAAAGACCCGTACAGAGAAGACGAAAAATACGAAGAAAAAACGATAACAGACAAAGAAGAGGCTGTTCCACCGCCACCGCCAATGGCAGAAGCTGTACCTGATGACGAGGAAATCTCTGAGTATCAAAAAGAAATGGACTCCATAAAAATTGAAAATTTCAAAATGGCGAGGAAAATTTCGGAGCAGGCTTTCCATAAATATTTCAATGAAAATCATTCCATAAAAATTGATGCAGAAATCAAGTCTTATAAAGACGAAAGTGCTGATATTTTCATCTACACCAATTTGAAAAATATGATGATGAACAACAAGCCTTACAGACAAGTTGCTACGCTCTACGGTCTGCAAAAACTTATGGAAAAGATCTATGATATGGATTCGTACTACAATATCTATTTTGACAAAGACAAAATCCGTTTGGTAAACAACCAATTGCACCGAAATCCTGAAACACAGAAAGCCATTGCTCAAATCTACAAAGGCAAGAGAAACAGAAAGTTAACTTCATTAATCAACGATAAAAACATCGGTTATTTTGCATTGAATATTGATGGAGCCAAGTATTTCGATTTGGTGTACGATCTTTTGAAAACCAATAGCGACGAAGATGGACAAAAAGAAATTGGACTCTTTGTAGAAACCATGAAAATTGTTTTGGACGAGAAAGCCATTGCACAATTGGCACCGGGAAATGGAATTTTTATCTTCAACGAGCTCAAGAAAAAAAAGGTAGAATATACCGATTTTGAATACGATGACGACTACAACGAAAAAGAAATTAAAAAAACAAAAGAAATTTCGGTTCCGGATTTCATCTTTGCTTTTGCTACAGAGAACGAAGGCTACTGGCACCGTGTTTTTGATGCTATGCTTTCCAATAAATATTTGGGCAAAGATTTGGTGAAATACGGAGACATTTATTCTTTCAAACAAAATCCGAACAAGGAAATAGACAAAATGTTTTTCACGGTGAGGGAGAATATCGTGTATTTCTCCACTTCCATAGAAAATTTAAGCCCTCAGAAATTAACCGGAGATTACAAAAAAATAGCAAGAGAAGTCTCTAAAAACGCTATGTACGGAAGATTGGATATGCAAAAATTCCTCAAAGGTTTCGATGGGGAAATAAAAGATGCCAAAGACAGAAAATCATATGAATACTTCAAAAACAATGTTGGAGACCTCATCTATAAAACCAATGCCAAAGATAAAAGCATAGAAACAGAGATGATTTATCAGTTAAGAAACTCGTCATCAGAAAACAGTTTGATGTATATTTTCGATCTATTCCAAGAAATTTACAAGGAAGAAGAGGCGAAGAAAGTGGAAAAAAACTACTAAGTAGTTTTGTTAAAACTTAATCATCTATTTTATTGGGACAGCTTGAACTTCGTTCCCGCTTTTTTCTGAAAAAAGAACTCCACTCAAACCATGTAGTGGTTCGGCGATTCAAAGAAATAATCGTGAGCCACTCGGGTCTTCGACTCATGTACGTTCCAAAATATATGGATTAATCATTATCATTACATAAATGAGAAAAAAAGCAATTATTGTCACCTTATTACTATTCTTGGCAACATTTATACTCTATTTTACACTTTTCCGAAAAGACAAAAACTTGTATTTCGTCCCTGAAAATACAGATTATGTGGTACTGTTAGACACCAAAAATATAGCTAAAACTTATTTGTATCATTCAGTTCTTAATCCTTCGGAATGGTTAAAAAAAGAGAAAAAAGAAGACAAAATATCTCTGAAAAATTCGGGTATAAAAATTCCTGATTTCATACAAATTTTCCATCTTAAAAACTCACCGATTTCGCTGTGGTACTCGGTGATTGAAATAAAGAATCCGGAACACTTTCTGCTTTTTTTGGCTCAGGAAAAATTCATCAAACAAGAGAAAAATATTTATAAAAAAGAATACTTTACTGTAAAAATAGTTGATGACAAATGTATCATAAGCACAGGAGATACAAAAGATTTCTCGCATTTCAACTTATTGTCTCGATTAGTACAACAAGATAATTCCGAAGGGTTTTATAAGGCCAATCAGTTCATAGAAGGTTCTCACGGAAGTTTTTCTCATATCTCGGAGGGTAAAATCACCAGCTTTCCTATTGTTTTAGAAGAAAATAGCATTATCCTGAAAAGCGAAAACCTCAATACCAATTTTGCCGATTTTATAGAAAATTTACAACAAAAACCACAAACCCTACACGTGGAATTGGACGAGAAAAATATCAATCTTTTCAAAAAAATATCCAAAGAGGAAAATTCGGATTCCCTTCAAATAAATAAAATACACGGAATAGCTACAGTAGAATTAGTAAATGACACAATAGTAAGCTACGAATTTGATGATAATTTCAACGAAGTTAAAAAAGAAACCTATCAAAAAATTCTGCAACCCAATTACCGATTCGGTATATCAACAAACAATCCTGAAACTATTTGGAAATATTTTCAACAGAAAAAATGGATTAATGCCCAAAATGAGTTTACAGCAATTCCTTTTTTGCCCAATTCTATTTCCCAAACCGATAAAGAGCTTCAAATTGTCTCTACACGAAAAAAGATAGAAACAACTGCCGTTCTCAATAAGAATTTTCTTTTTTATAGAAGCAATCCATTGTTTGTCAGTAATTTGCAATTTGTTTCGGAAAAAGAAAAACGTTTTTTATCCAATATAGATTATGTTTTTTATGGCAATCAAAACGAAGATTATTTTCTGGAAATTCGCTTAAAAAAACAGAAACTACCCTTTATTTTGAGGTTGTTATAACAATATCTGAAAATAAATTATATAAAGCACTGCCTTAATTTTGGAATACCTAAAGATTTTTATACACTATTTCCTGCACCTTGTTTTCCCGGTGTTTATTGCCCTTGTTTTCTTCCGCAAAAACTGGAAAAAAGCCTATTTACTGATGCTGGCAACCATGTTGGTAGATGTAGATCATTTATTTGCTACGCCAATTTTTGAAGAAGGGAGATGCAGTATTGGTTTTCACCTGCTCCATAGCTATCCTATGATTGCGTTGTATTTTTTAGGAGTGATTTTCTTGAAAGGAAATTACAAAATTGTTGCTATAGGACTGCTTTTTCATATGTTTACCGATTTTCAGGACTATTATTTTTGGAAGTGTTGGTGTATTAAAAGTTAAGAGGTTATAAGTCGGTTCTTGGCTCTATGATCTCAATCGGGTGTCCATTTCCATTTTGTAAGACATCAGTTTAGCAATATTTTCGGCTTTATTTTTAGCAGCATCTGCCGTTTTACCCGAAAAATGCTCATCTATGGTTGCTTTCCAAAGGGTAAGCCAAGTTTCGAAATGATGATTTTCCATTGGCATTTTTTCATTAATCGGGAAGTGAGCTCCCATAGGATTACCATCGAATTTTACATCGGCAAACAAAAGGGCACGCCAAAAAAGATACATTTTAGGAAGGTGTTTTTCCCAATTTACTTGGGCAATATCATTAAAGAAAAATCCGATTTCGGAGGTTTCTACCTTTTTGTAGAAAGAATTAACTAAAAGTTCTATATCCTGAATAGAAGTGATGTCCTTTTTCATTTCACAAAAATAGAGTTTTGTAGTTCATAAAATGATGATTTCAGTCAATTAATTTTAATTTTGCACAATGACAACTGAAAACTAATTTTAAGGTAAACAACAATTCTGAAATTGTTCTCTTTTTTATACCAAAAATAATGATGAAGTTTCCTCATTGGATTGATTTTCGCACCTATAAAATGGACAATGGTAACCTCTGTACTGTTGGCAGACAATATTTTATCTATATATTTATTTTATTAATCATTTATGTTATTCTATCTGTTGTAGCGATGCTTTATTATTCAGAAAATACTGAGCCGGTTGTGTTTTTAATATCGGCTTTCATGATTATTTTTAGTATAGGAGTGATTTATTATTTTGTTTTTTTTCAATCAATAGAGCGAAAAATTACATTCTATCACAATGGCGAGATAGAGATTTCGGATAGAAGTATTATGAAGCATCTGCCTTTAAAATCTTTTAACTGGGAAGATGTAAAAAGTTTTGGCATGAGAATGTCAACCCCAATAGGTTCAGTAAAAACTTGCTATGCAACATTTAGAATGAATGACGGAAAAAACATTTCAATAGATTCATCAAATATGCCAATATATGCAAGCCAAGGCAGAAAACTACATCAAAGTTTAAAAGAATTTTTATCTGAAATAGGGTATAGTAATAAACTCTCTGAATTAGAAAATATATAACTATATTGAAATTGTAAAGAACAATAGGGTTTTTTACAGTTTGTACCAACCCAAATATGGATTTAGAATTTTACAAAAATCAGGCACTTCAAAAGCAGAAAGAACATCGCAAATTTTTGGAAAATCTCAAAAAGAAACCTCCCAAAAATTTAGATTATACGGTACAGGAAACCCATGATGAAGTTTTCGAGGAGATAAACTGCCTACAATGTGCTAACTGCTGCAAAACAACGGGACCTCTCTACACCGAAAAAGATGTTGAAAGAATCGCAAAGCACTTGCGAATGAAACCTTCAGATTTTGAGTCCCGATTTTTACGGGTAGATGAAGATAACGACAAGGTTTTGCAAAACCTCCCTTGTTGGTTTTTGAATGAAGACAACACTTGTTCAATTTATGAAGTTCGCCCTAAAGCCTGTAGAGAATATCCCCATACCGATAGAAAAAAAATCTACCAAATCAATCATCTAATGCTTAAAAATACGGTAATTTGTCCCGCAGCTTTTGTTTTTGTAGAAAAAATGAAAGAAAAAATTTCATGAAATGACAGCATAAATTTCACAAATCATTCATTCTATCTTTAAAAAGATGCAATCTCAATGCTCTAACATTGAAAATAAAATATTTTTTAAACAAACTCTAAACCTAAAATCCCTATTTTTGCAAAAACGATGATTATGGCAAAACAAGAAGATGTATTCAAAAAAGTAATTTCTCATGCTAAAGAATACGGTTTTATATTTCCTTCCAGCGAAATTTACGATGGGCTTTCGGCAATTTACGACTATGGACAAAACGGTGTAGAACTCAAAAACAATATTAAACAGTACTGGTGGAAAGCTATGGTACAGCTCAACGACAATATTGTTGGGATAGATTCTGCTATTTTTATGCACCCCACCATTTGGAAAGCAAGTGGACATGTAGATGCCTTTAATGACCCTTTAATTGATAACAAAGACAGCAAAAAAAGATTTCGTGCAGATGTTTTGTTAGAAGATTATTGTGCAAAATTAGAAGATAAAGCACAAAAAGAAATTGAAAAAGCCGAAAAACGATTTGGCGATGCTTTCGATAAAAAACAGTTCGAAGAAACCAATCCTAAAGTTTTAGAATACCGCGAAAAACAAAAAACCATTCTTTCCAGAATGGCAAAATCATTGGACAATAATGATTTGGCAGATATAAAAACATTAATAGAAGAATTAGAAATTGCCGATCCGGATACGGGTTCTAAAAACTGGACAGAAGTTCGCCAGTTTAATCTCATGTTTGGGACAAAATTAGGTGCGGCAGCGGAAAATGCGATGGACTTATACCTTCGCCCTGAAACAGCACAAGGGATTTTCGTGAATTTTCTAAATGTCCAAAAAACATCAAGACATAAATTGCCTTTCGGAATTGCACAAATAGGGAAAGCCTTTAGAAACGAGATTGTAGCAAGACAGTTCATCTTCCGTATGCGAGAATTTGAACAGATGGAAATGCAGTTTTTCGTTCCGCCGGGGACAGAATTAGCATTTTATGAAGAATGGAAACAAAAAAGACTGAACTGGCATTTGGCTTTAGGCTTAGGCAATGAAAACTACAAATTCCACGACCACGAAAAGTTGGCACATTATGCCAATGCCGCCGCCGATATTGAGTTTAAATTTCCTTTCGGGTTCAAAGAGTTAGAGGGAATCCATTCCAGAACAGATTTCGATTTGGGTGCCCATGAAACATACTCAGGTAAAAAACTTCAGTATTTTGACCCTGAACGAAATGAAAACTATGTACCTTTCGTAGTGGAAACTTCGGTAGGTTTAGATCGCTTGTTTTTAGCCCTATTTTCACATTGCTTGAAAGAAGAAGTCTTGGCAGACGGTTCCGAGCGAACTGTTTTGGCACTTCCGCCTGCTTTAGCTCCTGTAAAAGCAGCGATTTTACCGCTCATGAAAAAAGATGGCTTAGGTGAATACGGTGAGAAAATTTTCAATGATTTGAGATTTGATTTCAATTTGATTTACGAAGACAAAGACAGCATCGGTAAACGCTACCGAAGAAATGATGCTATAGGAACACCATTCTGTATTACCATAGATCACGAAACACTCGAAAATCATACCGTAACCATTCGTCACCGAGATACTATGGAACAAGAGAGAGTTCCTGTTTCGGAGCTTCGCAGAATTATTGACGAAAAAACAAACTTCCGAAACTTATTATCAAAAATATAGTTTATAACTTATACAATACTAAAATACCTTAGCCGACAAGCTAAGGTATTTTTTTGGATATACTTTTTCTTTATATCAAACTCAAAAATACAACCTTTTAATTTCTGATGATCAATATGAACTAAATTTAATATTGATACTCACGAAAGATTGATGAACTTTGTTAAGTAAAAAGTGATTATGACTAAATTTAAAGTAGGGGATTACGTAAAAATTATATACAATCCTTATAAATCGGAAGTCATATTTGAAATTGAAAAAATACTGACTACAGACGAAAACAACACACCACTAATGGTGGAAATAAGACCTATCAAAGAATTTGAAACCCCCAAAGGTTTTATAAGCAGAATATTTTCCAGAGTAGAAAACGTAAAAGATTTAGAGTCTGTTTAAATCAAATTTAAACAGTTTTATATTTTTTTAGAGTTCTGTGCTATAAAAAATATAAAACCGCCGAAGCGGTTTTTATTTAAATTTAGTTGTTATTTATTGCCTATTGCCCTTGTTTAGCTTCTTCAATCATTTTTTCATTGGCTTTTATGGCAAATTCTACCCTTCTGTTTTTTGCACGACCCATTTCGGTATCGTTAGTATCAATAGGTTCAGACGGTCCCATTCCTATTGAGGTCAAACGAGTTCTGTTGATGCCTTTTGATATAAGATACGAAGCAACTGCATCGGCCCTTCTTACAGAGAGTCGGTTATTGTAATCTACACTTCCTTTGCTATCTGTATGTCCGTAAACATTGATATAGGTGTCCGGATTGGTTTTAAAAACCTCGGCTATTTTATCCAAATTGGCTTTAGCTAAAGTCGTTAGGTTAGAAGAATCAAAGTCGAAATTCACAGAATTTTCATTCAGTACTACTTTAATTCCTTCTCCTACTCTTTCCACTTCTGCTCCGGGAAGAACTGTTTTAATTTCTTTGGCTTGTTTATCCATTTTATTCCCGATAACACCACCGGCAACACCGCCTACAATCCCGCCCAAAACAGCACCGGCTGTTCCGTTTCCACCTTTTCCTACGTTGTTACCTAAGATACCGCCTAAGACAGCTCCTGCTGCTGTACCTATAGCAACACCTTTCTGGGTATTATTGGCATTCTGTACCGCTTCACAGCTGCTAAGAAATAGAGTTCCCGATAAAAAAACGGCTGCTATGTTGGTTTTGTTTAAGTATTTCATCTTATTTTATTTATTTGGTGGTTGATATTCTTTTGAATTGGTAGCTTACTTTCAGGATTTGTCCTTCGAAAGGAACGTCTTGCACCAAAGTAAAACTATCTTGTTGATGGTTTTCAAGACGAAGAATATATCCTTCTATCACATTTTTCGCCTTTACATCTGCCTGAAGTTTTTTGAATTTGAAGTCATTATCTTTTGTTACTTCAAATTTAATGGGCTGTGTAAGAGTAGGGCAATTTCCTCCTCCGTTCAGGTTATAAGCTCCTGAATTATTGTTAGGAATAAGCCTCCAAGTACTTCCTACGAAGCACTGTGCATCGGCTCCTTCGTGAAACGGTTTAAACTTAAAATTCTTGTCGTAATCTACGCTCGTAATTTGCCAGTCACCTTTTAGTTTATAGACGCTGGGTGTCTGAGCTTGGGTTGATTCTTGACCTGCTTTTTGCGAGGTACAAGAAAAAGCAAAAAAAGCTCCAAATAGTCCGGTTAATAAAATCTTTTTCATAATTAAATTATATTATTTTTTAAAAATAGTAAAAACTATGCCATTCATGCACTTTTTATGCAGAAATAGTACGTATGCAATACTTTTAGGCAAATTTCTATCTATTTTGTACAGACGCCATTATATAATATTACCTATTGTTTATATAATTTCTACAGCTTTTTTTAACCAAAAAATGCGTACGCTAAAATAATAGACGTTACAATACCTACCAAATCAGCTAATAGCATTGTACCTACCGTATATCGGGTATTTTTAATCCCTACGGCTCCAAAATATACCGCAATAACATAAAAGGTAGTATCCGAACTTCCTTGTAAAATAGCTGCCAATCGGGCAGGGAAACTATCCGGTCCAAAGGTGGTCATGGTATCAATCATCATACCTCTTGCTCCGGATCCACTAAGAGGTTTTATAAGTGCTGTAGGCAATCCGTCTACAAACCGAGTGTCGAGCTGAGCGATATTGGCGACCCATTTCATACCATCTATAATTACATCGAAAACGCCACTGGTTCTTAGTAAAGAGATTGCAACCAACATACCCACCAAATACGGAATGATTTTCACACAAGTATAGAAACCTTCTTTTGCTCCTTCGATAAAGGCGTCAAAAACATTGATTTTTTTGTACACACCTCCTAAAATAATCGCAAAGAAAATTAATAGAATCAAGCCGTTGCTAATGAGTTTGCTCACATTATCCAGTTCTTCTTTGTTGAGTTGCACCAAAAAGAAAACCATAACGCCAATAAGAGCCGAAATTCCCCCTACATACGCTAAAATTGTTGGCTGAAGCAGATTGATTTTTTGTTTTATAGAAACTATGATCATAGCCGCCAAAGTTGCACAAAAGGTAGCTATCATGGTAGGAAGAAAAATATCTGTAGGCGTTTCAGATTTAAGAGAAGAGCGAACAGCAATAATACTCACGGGAATAAGTGTAAGACCACTGGCATGAAGGCACAGGAACATAATCTGAGCATTGCTGGCTTTGTCTTTGCTCGGGTTGAGGGTTTGCAAACTCTCCATAGCTTTGAGTCCGAAAGGAGTTGCAGCATTATCCAACCCCAGTAAATTAGCACTGTAGTTGAGCATCATATGTCCAAAAGCAGGATGTCCTTTAGGAATTTCGGGGAAGAGTTTGGAGAAAAATGGTTGAATGAATCGACTGAGTAAATTAATTCCTCCTGCTTTCTCTGCAATACTCATAAATCCCATAAAAAGAGTCATTATGCCAATAAGCCCAATGCAGATTTCCACAGCAACTTTGCTGGTACCTATTACACCTTCGGCAGATTGAATGCGATATACCGCTACCTCTTCGCTACCTTCTTTTTTTGAATATTTAATTCGGTTTTCGGTAAAATCGGGCTTTGCGGAAAGGCTGTCTTTTACCAATGTAGAAACTTCGTTTATATTTTTTTTTCCTATGCTAATGGTATCGCCACTTTTCCCTACTACCATATCATTATAAATGCTTTTGTAGTTGTCCGACGAAAGGTACTTAATGCTTGCCACCATAATAGCTACAATAATGAAAGCACTCCAAATTCTACTTAAAACCATCTTTTATTTAAAAATTTGAGTAAAAGTACTATTTTTTATGGTTTTTGCAAGCAATTGTTTGATTTGAAACAGATAAAAGAATTAACAAACTAAATGTAAATAGTTGTTTAGTATATTACAAAATTTGAAAGCATTACATTTTAACATAGAAATCTTATGGATAAATATTTTTGTATGATAATTTTTTGTCCTGTCAAAGGGAGCTTTATAGAATTTTTACTCAGTAAACATCAGATTCTTCCTTTCAAAAAGTCTTGCCTTAAATCTTCTTCCAGCAATAGCGTCCTAAATAAAAAAATAAGAAGGAATTAAAGTAACTCAAAGTATCTTTGAGGTTGTACAACAAAAAAACCTTCTTATGGATTCAAAATTAACATTATTTTCCCAAATCATTTCAAAAA